>DATKHW010000741.1:0-7085 GCA_035546275.1 Gemmataceae bacterium | reverse complement strand
GCTTGACGGCGCATTACCGCAGCCGCCCGGTGGACGCCGTGGCCGCGGTGGAGGCGCGCGGCTTCCTGTTCGCCGCTCCGCTGGCCCTGACGTTGCATAAGCCGCTCATCCCGTTGCGCAAACCCGGCAAACTGCCGTTCCACACGCATTCGTTCGCGTACCATTTGGAGTACGGCAGCGCCGAGCTGCAATTGCACACCGACGCCGTTGCGGCCGGCGCCCGCGTGCTGTTGGTGGACGACCTGCTGGCGACCGGCGGCACGATGATGGCGGGCTGTCAGCTTGTGGAGAAGGCCGGCGGCAACGTGGCCGGCTGCGCGTTCCTGGTCGAGCTGACCTTTCTCGACGGCTGCGAGAAACTGCGGCCGCACGACGTGTTCAGCCTGATCCGCTATTGAAGATGAGTGCGCTCATGGATATCGACTTTGAGAAAACGGGCGGCCTTGTGCCGGCGGTCGCCCAAGACGCCGACACGGGCGCCGTTCTCATGCTGGCCTGGATGAATCGCGAGGCCTACGAAGAAACGCTCCGCACCCGCCGGGCCGTCTACTTCAGCCGGAGCCGCAATCGGCTCTGGCGCAAGGGCGAGGAGAGCGGCCACTTTCAGGAAGTCCGCGAAATCCTCGTCGATTGCGACGCCGACACCATCCTGCTCAAGGTGCGTCAGATCGGCGGGGCTGCCTGCCATGAAGGCTACGCCAGCTGCTTCTTCCGCCGCGTCGAGCCGGACGGGCTGAAGCTCGTCGCCGAAAAGATCTTCGATCCGAAAACGGTGTATAAGAAATGAACGATGGCCCTATCCTTAAGCTCGGCATTCCCGCGGGCAGCCTTCAGGAGGCCACCGGCGAGCTATTCCGCAAGGCCGGATACAAAATCGCTTTCGCCAGCCGGAGTTATTACCCGACCATCGACGATCCGGAAATCCACTGCACGCTGATCCGCGCCCAGGAGATGCCGCGCTATGTGGCCGACGGCTCGCTCGACTGCGGCCTGACCGGCTACGACTGGATTCTGGAAAACGACGCCGACGTGAAGGAAGTGGCGGAACTGGTTTTCAGCAAGGTGAGCAAGCGGCCGGTCCGCTGGGTGCTAGCCGTGCCCAACGATTCGCCGGTGAAATCGGTCAAGGATCTGCAGGGCAAGCGGATCGCCACGGAAGTGGTGAGCCTGACGCGGCGCTGGTTGAGGCAGCACGGCGTCGATGCCCAGGTGGAGTTCAGCTGGGGCGCTACCGAAGTCAAGCCGCCGCGGTTGGCCGACGCCATCGTGGAAGTGACGGAGACGGGAAGTTCGCTGAAGGCGAACAACCTGCGGATCGTGGCCGAGCTGATGCAAAGCACGACGCGCTTCATCGCCAACCACAAGGCCTACGCCGACCCGTGGAAACGCCGCAAGATCGACGATCTCGTGCTGATGCTCCAAGGCGCCATGGCCGCCGAGGGCAAGGTCGTACTGATGATGAACGTCTGCAAGGTCGACCTGCCCGCCGTCCTCGCCATCCTGCCGGCGCTGCAAAAGCCGACTATCTCCGCCCTCTCCGACCCGGATTGGGCGGATGTCATCTCGATCCTAGACGAAAGCGTCGTCCGCCACATCGCCCCCCAACTGAAGCAGGCCGGCGCGCGCGGTATCGTCGAAATCACGGTGAACAAGATCATCGAATAAGCCGAGCTCGCCGTCCCCTCTGGAGCGACCCCGATGGCCCCCGGCCGTGACCATGACCGCTGGATCGCCGACCGAATGCGGCATATTGAGTCTTCGGGCATCCGCAAGGTGTTTGAATTGGCCCGCAGTCTCAAGGATCCGGTCAACCTGAGCATCGGCCAGCCTGATTTCGACGTGCCGACGCCGATCAAGGACGCCGCCAAGGCCGCCATCGACGGCGGCGCCAACGCTTATACCGTCACGCAGGGCATCCCGGAGCTGCGTGCAAAAATCGCCGCGGACCTGCGCTCGCGCTACCGCCATGAGGACCGAGAGGTTTTCATCACGAGCGGCACCAGCGGCGGGTTGGTGCTGGCGCTCTCCTGCGCCGTGAATCCGGGCGACGAGGTGATCGTCTTCGATCCGTACTTCGTCATGTATCCGCACCTGGTCACGCTGGCCGCCGGGACGACAGTGTACGTGGACACGTATCCCGATTTCGGCCTGGACGTGGATCGGGTGCGCGCCGCTCTGACGCCGCGGACGAAGGCGATTCTGCTCAACAGTCCCGCCAATCCGACCGGCCGGGTTTATCCGCGCGAGCAGGTCCGCGACCTGGCGATGCTGGCCTACGACCGCCATATTTTGCTCATCAGCGATGAAATCTACCGCGTTTTCTGCTACGACGCCCCGTTCAGCAGCCCAGCCGAGTTCAACGCCGACGTGCTGGTGCTGGACGGCTTCAGCAAAACCTACGGCATGACCGGCTGGCGGCTCGGTTTCGCCCACGGGCCCCGGCGCATCATCGAAGAAATGGTGAAGCTCCAGCAATTCACCTTCGTATGCGCCCCCAGCATGGTGCAGCACGCCGGCGTGGCTGCACTGGACTGCGACCCTTCGGAGCACGTGGCGGAGTATCATCGCAAACGCGATCGCATCTATGAGGGCATTAAAGACCGCTATGAGCTGGTAAAGCCAGAAGGGGCGTTCTACCTGTTCCCCAAGGCACCGCACGGCACGGGCACGGAGTTCGTCGCCGAGGCGATCCGCAATCAGCTTCTGTGCATCCCCGGCGCCGTGTTCAGCCGGCGCGATACGCATTTCCGATTGAGTTACGCGGCCGACGAGAAGACGCTGGACCGCGGCGTCGAAATCCTGAACCGTTTGGCGCGGCGGTGACGGCCGGCGGCCGTGTCGTATAATCTCCGAAGAATCCGTTCTTTCGACTAGGAATCCCACCATGCACGACGCCGTCGGCGAATCGCTGAAACCGAAATATCGTCGCGTCGTCCTTAAGGTCAGCGGCGAGGCGTTCGGCCCCACCGGCCGGAGCAGCGGCATCAGCATCGACGCCACGCTCGACCTGGCCCGTCAGGTGCAGCGCGTCGCCCAGAGCGGCGTGCAGCTGGCCCTGGTCATCGGGGCCGGCAACATCCTTCGCGGCGCCCAGTTCAGCGCCGGCGGCGACGTCATCAAGCAGGGCACCGCCCACTACATGGGAATGCTCGCCACCGTCCTTAACGGCCTGGCCCTGCAAGACGCGCTGGAAACCCTCAACTGCGAGACGAGACTGCTGACCGCCATCCGCATGGAGACGGTAGCTGAGCCGTACATCCGCCGTCGCGCTAGCCGCCATTTGGAAAAGGGGCGCATCGTCATCCTGGCCGGCGGCACAGGGAGCCCGTTCGTTACAACCGACACGGCGGCCGCGCTCCGCGCCCGCGAGTTGGAGGCGGACGTCTTGCTGAAGGCCACGCGCGTCGAAGGCGTCTACAGCGAAGACCCGGAGATCAATCCCCACGCTTTCCGCTACGAAAAGTTGACGTACGCCCAGGTGCTGCGCGATAATCTGCAGGTGATGGACATGGCCGCCATCAGCCTGTGCCGCGAAGGCAAAATGCCTATTCTGGTCTTCAATTACACGCGGCCGGGCAACATCGAACGCGCCGTCGCGGGCCATCCCGTCGGCACACTCGTCGGCGAAACGGCCTGACCTCTAACCGTCCTTATGAGATTCTGTGCAGGTGCTTCCATGACAAGCGATGAAATCCTGATGGACTCCGAGGAGCGCATGGAAAAGGCCGTCAACGTCTTCCGCGACGAGCTGCGCGGCCTGCGCACCGGCCGGGCGACGCCGGCCTTGGTGGACGGGCTTCGCGTGGAATATTACGGATCGCCGACGCCGCTGAAACAGCTGGCGCAGATCAGCACGCCCGACCCGCAGCAGATCGTCATCAAGCCGTTCGACCCGTCCGTGCTGAAGGACATCGAGAAGGCGATCCGATCCAGCGATCTGGGCATGTCGCCGAACAACGACGGCAAAATGATCCGTCTGACGGTGCCGGCGATGAGCGGCGAGCAGCGGCAGAAGATGGCGACGCGCATCAAGAAATCGGCGGAGGAAGCCAAGATCGCCTGCCGCAACGTCCGCCGCGACGGCAACAAGCACTTCGACGCCGCCGAGAAGGCCAAGGAAATGACGGAGGACGAGCGCGACAAAGGCAAAGAGGAGGTGCAGTCGCTGCTCAAGACCTACGAAGGCAAGGTCGACGACATGGCGGCGAAAAAGACGAAGGAGATTATGGAACAATAGCAAACCACGGAACCCACGGAACACACAGAAAGAAGACAAATGCTCTCTTCTTTCGCTTCTTTCCGTGCGTTCGGTGGTTTGTTTGTTGGATTCCTTATGCGCACACTCCAGGATGTGATGCAGCGGTTTCCCGGCTCGGCGCAGACCGGCCTGTCGGCCGAGGCCGTCGCGCGAAGCGCGCGGGAATTCGGCGCCAACTCGCTGACGCCGCTGCCGCAGGAACCGCTGTGGAAGAAGTTCCTCGGCAAATTCGACGAGCCTATCATCAAGGTCCTGCTCGCGGCCGCTCTCCTTTCCATGTTCGTGGGGTTGTTTCAGGTCGAGGCGGTGCTGGCTGGCGTTGCCCTGGGCGTCCTCGCCGGCGCCGTGATCGCCGCCCTGGTTCTGCACAAGGGCCATTGGGTTCCGGCGCTGCTGTTCGTTGCGGCGCTGCTGGTTCTGGCGGCCGGCCTGATCGCCGACTGGCGGCACGCCGAAAAGCTGGTCGAAGGCGTGGCTGTCATGCTCGCCGTCATCCTGGCGACAGGCGTCGCCTTTCTCAGTGAGTACAAAAGCGATCGCGAATTTGAGAAGCTCAACGCCCACAAGGAGGCGCTGCGCGTCAAGGTGCTGCGCGACGGCGCCGTCCATACCGTGAGTCTTGAGCAAGTGGTGGTCGGCGACGCGGTGGAATTGGAGACCGGCGACGAGATTCCCGGCGACGGTCGGCTCATCAAGGCGACCGATTTGTACGTGGATCAGGCGCTGATGACCGGCGAGTCGATGCCGGTGCGCAAGGCGTCGCAGTCGCCCGAATTCGCCGCCGACGGCCCGGACCAGCCGGGCTGTCTGTACCGCGGCACGCAGGTGGTGGACGGGGCCGGCCGGATGATCGTGACCGAAGTCGGCGATGCGACCTACCTCGGCCAGATCGCCCGCAACCTGACGGCCGACGAGGATGAGGACGAGGAGGAAGCGGTGGCGCCGGATACGGCTGAGCGCCGCGTCCAGCGGAAGCTGACCATCTCCAAGGAGCTGACGCCGCTCCAGCAGAAGCTGACGAAGCTGGCCGACCTAATCTCACGGATCGGCTACATCGCCGCCGGGCTGATCTTTGTCGCCCTGCTGGTGCGCGGGATGTTTTTCGCCAACCCGCCAGAGGTCTTTTGGCCGCAATCCGGCGCCGACGCGCTGAAGGTCGCCCAGTCGTTTCTCGCCTATTTCGTTTACATGGTCATCATTATCGTCGTGGCGGTGCCGGAAGGGCTGCCGATGAGCGTGACTGTGTCGCTGGCGCTGGCCATGCAAAAGATGACGCGGGCCAACAGCCTCGTGCGCCAGCTTGTGGCCTGCGAGACGATCGGCTCCGCGACGGTGATTTGCTCGGACAAAACCGGGACACTGACGCAAAACAAGATGCAGGTGGTCCGTCTGTTCTGGGACGGCGTGACGCGCGATCGCAGCTCGATGGAATGGGTCTGGCCGGATGCGGCCGCTCTCCACTCCTTCCCTCCCCCCCCCGCGGGGGGGGGGCAGGGAGGGGGGGGCAAGCCGCTCGACTGGATCGTCCTCAACGCCGCCGCTGATTCCACGGCCAACCTGGAAGACAAGAACGGCAAGGCCGTCATCGTCGGCAATCCGACGGAAGGCGCGCTGCTGCAATGGCTCGCCGAAGCCGGCCTGGATTATCACAAGCTGCGCGGGCAGTTTTCGCCGCTTTATCAGATCCTTTTTTCCTCCGAGCGCAAGCGGATGACGACTGTGGTCCGCATCGGCGACCGGATCGTCGTGCTGGCGAAAGGATCGCCGGAGTGGCTGCTGGAAAACAGCGCGCAGTACCAGGCGGCAGACGGCGTCGCCCGCGATTGGTCCGCGGAGTCCCGCGAAGCGGTTCGAACGGCGCTGCACGATTCCTCGCTCCAGGCCATGCGGACGCTCGGTTTCGGACATGCCGCGCTGCCGGCGGACTTCCCTACAAACGCCGACGAAATTCAGTCCCGACGCGAGGCGCTGGAGAAGGGCCTGGTCTTCGACGGCTTCATCGCCATCCGCGATCCGCTGCGGCCGGATGTGAAAGAGGCTGTGGCGAAGTGCCGCGCCGCGGGCATCGACGTCAAAATGATCACCGGCGATAACGCGGAAACGGCCCGCGCCGTTGCCTTCGACGTCGGCTTGATCGACCGCCGCGATGCCGCCATTGACGAGCCAGGGGCCGCGCTGCTGACCAGCCCGATATTCAACCAGTGGCATGCGGATATGGAGGAGCGAATAAAGCGCAATGATGGCGCGGGCGCCGAGGAGCTGGCGGGACGGCTGGCAGCGATGCGCGTGCTGGCTCGTGCCAAGCCGCTGGACAAGTATAAGATGGTCGAGCTATTGCAAAGCCGGGGGCAGGTAGTGGCGGTAACCGGCGACGGCACGAACGACGCGCCGGCGTTGAAAAAAGCCGACGTCGGCCTAGCGATGGGTATCACGGGGACCGAGGTCGCCAAGGAAGCGAGCAAAATCGTCCTTTTGGACGACAGTTTCTCCACGATCGTCAAGGCGGTGCAATGGGGGCGGTCGCTTTATGAGAACATCCAGCGCTTCATCCAGTTCCAGCTGACGATCAACGTCAGCGCCCTGACCATCGCCTTCTTGGGACCGTTCTTCGGCGTCCGACCGCCGTTCACGGTGCTGCAACTGCTGTGGATCAACGTCATCATGGACACCTTCGCGTCGATCGCGCTCTGCTCGGAGCCGCCGCGCGAGGGGGTGATGCGCCTGCCGCCGAAGCGGCGCGACGAGAACATCCTGACGCGGCCGATGCTTGTCACCATCTTCACAACCGCGGCGTTCTTCGTCGTGGTCATGATGACGCTGCTGGCCG
>DATKHW010000740.1:0-11328 GCA_035546275.1 Gemmataceae bacterium | reverse complement strand
GAGCGTAGCCGTTGTCAAATGGGCCATAGAATGCGTCGTTGTTGTCCGGCCGTTCCATGAAAGGGAGATTGGCGGCAGAGGTGTTGTTGGTCATGCCGATCGGCTTGACCTGGTTACCGAACCGCACGTCGCCGAGATAGGGCACATCGCGGACCTGCATCCAGATGTTGAGCGGCGCCGGGCTGCTGGTCAGGTTGCCGAACGACGGCGGCTGCACGCCGCTGTTCTCGTTGGAAGCGTTGGCGAAGTCGTACTCGACCATGTAGTCGAACTGACCGAAAATGCTACCGTCTGCCTCCAAAATGGCGCGGCGCAGCTGGGTCGCTTCGGCGTTGCCCACGCCGCTGACGCCGCCCCCCGGCACGGTGAACAGGCTGCTCGGACCCAGCAGGAAAACCGTGTCGATCTGTCCGACGCCGCCGATGTGCAAGTGGAACCGATCGTCGGTCGAGTCGAAGTGCAAGCCGTCGTCCCAGCTGGCTTCGAGCGGAACGCGGCGCTTCGGCGGATCGGCCGACGTGGCTGCGCATTCACTTTCGGGACCGTTTATATCCTTTTGATTGCTTCCGACGCCTGGGAGTGCGGCGGACGGACCATCGGCCGAAGGCGCCGGCGCCGCGGATGTGGACCAGACGGGCGGCGTCCAGGAACCGCCGACCATGCTTTGGGTCGGCGCTGCCACGTCTTGAGCCGTTGCCGCCGGACCGGCCGGGATCGCCGCGAACACGGCCAGGATGATCCACCGGGAGCGCACGTTCATTGCTTCCCCCCGCTTCCGTCCGAGTGCGGAGAATACCGTGGCTTTATCGCCAATAACGATTGTGCGGGCGGTTGATAGGTTTATCGGCAGAAAAAGATTGCGGCGTTACCGGAATTTGTAATCCGCCGCCGCCGACCGGCCGACAGGTCGGTCCATCGCTTCCGCGGGCGGAAACGTGCACTCATGATTCGGGGTCCGTCGGTCGATCCGTCGGCGTCTGCCGTGATGGGCCGGACGCCTTAAGCGCCACGATCGCGGCGACGACAACAGCCACGTAAAACTGACCCGTCACGCCTTCCACGGCGGCCAGCATGCGCGCCGGCGGGCTGACCGGCGTGACATCGCCGTAACCCACGGTGGTAAGCGTAATCATGCTGAAGTAGCCAAGCAGGGAGAATCTTGGCGTCCCCGCCGGCGGCAGAGCCACGACTTGCCCGCCCACATGAAACGAGCCAGGCCGGAGCCATTCCACCACGCAGTACAGATGGCCGAAAGCGACGCCGAGCAGAAGGTAGCCGCAAAAGGCTCCCATGATGTCGTCGGCCGTGACGGCCGAGCGGCGAAAGATCGTCCGCAGCACGTCCCATGTCGTGAACACGATGAACACGATGGGAAGGCCATGCAGGCAGATGTTGGCCGCCGTCGGCGCCGGTTCGATGAGATAGCGGCCGACCAGGACGCCTGCGAGCGTCGGAATTCCCAGGACCAGACCGGCGACGCGAGTTTCACGCCGCTGACAGAGGGCGAGAATAACGGCGAGGAAAACGACGGCCAGCGCGGCCTGGTAGAGCAGCTCAAACGCCGGCCCTTCCTCGATCGCCCCGTGCATGAGCAACATGCAGAGGATGACCGCCAGCAGAATGGTGAATTTCCAGCGCTTGTACAAGATCGCCTCCTGATCGGATCGGTGCATCAATCCCAGCGGATTGGGGGCTCGTTAGGCTCGATCCGCCT
Organism: Gemmataceae bacterium; assembly: GCA_035546275.1. Taxonomy (GTDB): domain Bacteria; phylum Planctomycetota; class Planctomycetia; order Gemmatales; family Gemmataceae; genus UBA4732. The sequence continues at coordinate 9,614 of DATKHW010000740.1, read as the reverse complement.
GCCTGTTAGCGGGCCGTCCGCTTCATTTCATGGCGCGACGCCATTCTTCGCCAGAAAAAAATCCCGCCATCGTGGCAGCCCAAGCCCACAACCCTCGGCTTGAGAAGTGGAGAACGGTCCGCGGGGCCGGACGAGAGGACGAGTTCCACATCCAAAGGGGCGCCGAAATGTCCATGAGCCGCTGCGGTCTTCTTGAAGCGCGTGCCTGCGGCGGACGCCGGCCGGCGGCGGCGCGGGCGCCGAAGCAGGGCCTGGTCCTGGCGCTGCTGGTCGGGTTTCTGTTTGTGCTGGGCGGCGCGGCCGCTGGCGCCGCCTGGCTGCTGCGCCCGGCAAAACCGTCGGCCGCCGTTCTGGTGCAGGGCGCCGAACCACGACCCGTGGCGCCGGTCGCCGAACCGGGCGATGATGAAAAGGCGACCATCGACATCTTCAAAGCGGTATCGCCCTCGGTGGTCCACGTAACGAACCTGGGCGTCCAGAGCCAGCCGTTCCGCTTCGACGTGCAGGAGACGCCGCGCGGGACCGGGACCGGCTTCGTCTGGAACGAGAACGGCTTCATCGTCACCAACTACCACGTCGTCGAGGGGGCGAGCAAGGTCCGCGTCGTTCTTTCCGACCATTCCAGCTACGACAGCACCCAGTTCTGGGGCTATCCGGACAAGGACCTGGCCGTCGTCTGGATCGACGCGCCCAAGGAGAAGCTCAAGCCGATTCCCGTCGGCACGTCGCACGACTTGCAAGTTGGACAGAAGACGTATGCGATCGGCAATCCGTTCGGCCTGGACCAGACGCTGACCACCGGCGTCGTCAGCGCCCTGGGCCGCGAGATTGAATCGGCCAACGGCCGGCCGATCCGCGGCGTGATCCAGACCAGCGCCCCGATCAACCCGGGCAACTCCGGCGGACCGCTGCTCGACCGTTCCGGCCGGCTGATCGGCGTCAACACGGCGATCCTCAGTCCCTCGGGGACGTTCGCCGGCATCGGCTTCGCCATTCCGGTGGACGAGGTCAACCGCCTGGCGCCGCAGCTCATCGCCCACGGCAAGATCGTGCGGCCGCGGATGGGCGTACAGGTCGCCGAGGATGAGCAGGCGCATCGGATGGGGGCGGCGGAAGGAGCGCTCATCCTGCGGGCGTCGCCCGGCGGCCCCGCTGACAGGGCGGGGCTGCGCGGGGCCCATTACAACGACGACCACGAGCTGGCGCTGGGCGACGTCGTCACGGCCGTGGACGGCCAGCCGATCCGCTCCGGCGCCGACCTTTTCGCCGCCCTGGAACAGCACCAAGCGGGCGACGCGGCGACCGTGGCTTACCTGCGCAACGGCCAGCGGATGGAAGCGAAAGTAACGCTGGAAGTCGGCGATTAACGCAAGCGGTCCCAGCCGCTGTCGGGCTGGGATAACGGCCGCGATGCAGCGGTCGGCCGATCGACGACTTCCAGCATCTTTATACGGCTGATTATCCTATCTATTTCGCAGGCCACGGCAGGCCGATACAGCGAGGCGGCGTCGTATGAAGGCGCCGCCTCGTTGTCGCCGTTACGGCTCGTGCGGCAGCTTGTCCCACGCCGCCTTCAGGCCGCGGGCGTCGAGCGGCTGGCGTTGTTCGTTCTCGTCGAGGCGTGCGCCGGCCAGCACCTGGGCCAGCGGCGTCAGTTCCGCCGGCGGCCGATCTTCCGCCCCGTCGGAAACCGGCGGCAACCGCCAGGTGCAGACCACGCCGTCGGCGCCGACGACGACGATTTCCTTTCCGTCCGGCCGAAACGCCGCCGCTTTCACCGGGCCGCCCTCATGCAGCGACGGAGCGATGTCCCACCCAGTCGCCGTTTCCCAGACGTGCACTCCGCCCGCCGCATCGTCCCCAAGCACCAGACCGCCGTCGGGGCTGAACTGCGGCTCCGCGCGGCCGCTGTCCGGCGGCGACGCGACCCGCTCGCCCGTCCGCGCCTGCCGCACCTCGACGACCCCGTCGGCGCCGGCGAGGAGGATGCGTGCGCCGTCCGCACTGAACGCGACCCGGCGGATGGACCGATCGACAGGAATCGGCCCGGCGAGCCATCGCCCTGCCGTCGCGTCCCCGACGCGCATCGCGCCGCCGGCGTCGATCACAACCAGTCGTCCACCGTCCGCGCTGAAAGCGCCGTCGAGCGGCGCCGCGTCCAGGGAGACAGCCGCCCCGATTGCCTGACCGGTCGTCACGTCGCGGATTTCCAGGGTATAGCCTTCACCGGCCAAAGCGACCCAACCGCCTGAGGGACCGACGCGGGCGAAAACGACCGGCTTGTCGAACGTCGTCAGCCGCACCAGCCGCGGGCATCGCCGCAGGATCGCTGCAATACTCGCGCGGGTTTCGCGATCGGGGTCCGCCAGGTCGTCCTCCAGATGTAAAGCCTCCGTGAAGTAGAGCAAGGCGACGTAGAGGTCGCCGGCGTCCACATCCATTTCGCCGATGGTGATATTGAGCCGGATGACCAGTCGCTCTTCGTCCGTCGCCTTCTTTTGCAGAGCCTGCTGAAGTCTAATTTCGTAGACGGCTGCCAGACCGACGAGGCTCATACTTAACACGACGACGAGCGCGAGCAGCGATGCAGTCAGCGGACGCCGGCTGCACCATCGGCAGGCGCGTTCGAGGAAACCCGCTGGCCGGGCGCGGATCGGCTCGCCGGCCTGGAAACACCGCAGGTCTTCCGCCAAGTCCAGGGCGCTCGCATAGCGCCGGCCCGGCGGCTTTTCCAGGCATTTCATGCAGATGACCACGAGGTCGCGAGGCAATCGGGGCCGCAGGCGCGTCGGCGAAACCGGGTCCTCGCACACCACCTGACGCATGGTTTCCACCGCCGTTTCGGCGTCGAACGGCGGCCGGCCCGTCAGCATCTCATACAGAATCGTTCCCAGGGCGTAAATATCCGTTGCAGGGCGGACGTTGTTCCCTTCGCCGCGCGCCTGTTCGGGCGCCATGTAGCACGGCGTCCCCACGGCCAGGCCGGTCTGCGTCAGCGCGCGCGGCGCCGTCGCGTCCTTGGCCAGGCCGAAATCGGTGATGCGCGGCTCACAGGCCGTGAGCGTCGGCCGACCCCCGGCGGGCGTCGGCGCGAGCAGGATGTTGGCCGGCTTGAGGTCGCGGTGAACGACGGCGGCCTCGTGGGCGGCATGGACGGCGCGCGCCAGCGTTTCAACGAAGCGCGCCGAGGCAGTCGGGTCTTGCGGCCGGCCGTCCATGAACCGCGCCAGGTTCGGCCCGGCGATGTACTCCATCGTGAAATAGGGCCGCTTTTCCGCCTCGCCGATGTCATAAATCGGCACGATGTTGGGGTGATGCAGGCGGGCGAGAACCTCGGCCTCCGTGCGGAAGCGGGCCAGCGGTTTCAGATCGCCCGGCGTGGCCGGCAGCAGCATTTTCAGCGCGACGATCCGGTTGAGGTTGATGTGCCGGGATTTGTACACCACGCCCATGCCGCCGCGGCCGATCTCCTCCACGATTTCATAGCCGGGAACGGCCGGCGCCTGGACGAAGGAAGCCGGCGGCGCCGGACGCGTCGGGGCGTCCGATCCCCCCGTCGGTCGGGCGACGGGACTGGCGAGAAAGTCGGAGTCTTCCGCCGCGTCGTGGTCGAGCAGTTCCTGCACGGCCGCCCGAAGCGCGGCGTCGCCGCCGCAGGCCGCGTCGAGGAAGGCGGATCGCCGATCGGCCTCCACCTCCACGGTCCGGTGAAACAACTCCTCCACGCGCTGAAACGCCGGCTCGTTCATGGGGACGTATCCAGCCGCCGCCGCAGCCACGCCTTGATGAAGCGCCACTGCCGGTGCAGCGTCCGCTCGGACAGGCCGAGGACGCGTGCGGCCTCCTCGGCGGTCATCCCGGCGAAGTAGCGAAGCTGGACGATTTGCGCCTTCAGAGGATCTTCTTTCTCCAGTTCCGACAGGGCCTCGTTCAGGGCGAGCAGGTCCTCGGACGGCGGTTCCGCGGCTGCGGCGTCCTCGTTCAGTTCCACGCGCAATCGGCCGCCGCCGCGCTTGGGGCCGGCTTTGCTCCGCGCCCGCTCCACCAGGATGTCGCGCATCGCCCGGGCCGCCGCGAAGAAAAAGTGCCGCCGGCCTTCGAGCTGCAAATCGGCTTTGCCGAGCAATCGCAGATACGCCTCGTGCACCAGCGCCGTCGGCTGCAACGTGTCGCCGGCAGGTCGTCGCGCCATACGCGCCCGGGCCAGCTTGCGCAGCTCCTCGTAGACGAGCGGCAGCAACCGGGCCGCCGCCGATTCATCCCCCGCCTGCGCGGCCTGGAGCAAGGCCGTCGCGTCGCTCTTCGGCTCGTCGGTCATGGTCGGGACGACCCCCGATTCGTGGCAGCGTTTCCGCGTCATTCTCGGCTAAGGAAGTGGAGAACGCAAGGCATTCCGGGACCCGACGCGGGGCGGACCGCCGTCGCCGGCCGGACGTTCTCCGACGAAGTTTCGCTTGCCAGGAGAAACGCCATGCATTACTACGGCCGGGAGACCAACCACATGGGAAACGCATCCGAGCTGAAGCTCGATCCACGCGCCCAGTGCGTCGAGTGTCATTCCTTCGTCGATTTGCGGCCGGTCTTCCACCGGGTCGAAGACATGATGCGGGTCTTGGGCTTCCCGTTCGAGGACATCCTGGCGGTCCAACTGGCGTTCCGGGAGGCCGCCGCCAACGCCGTGCGACACGGCAACTGCTTGGACATGTGCAAGCGTGTGGACGTTCGCTACCTGGTCACGCCGGATGAGGTGGTCCTTGAGGTCGAGGACGAAGGGCCGGGCTTCGACCCGACGCAGGTTCCCGATCCGTTCGCCGCCGGCGGCGCGGATCGGTTCAAGCGGCTGGGCCTGTTCCTCATGCGGGCGCACATGAACTGGGTTTCTTTCAACGCGCAGGGGAACCGCGTCACGCTGGGACGGCGGCGGTCGGCCCTGTGAGGCCGGCGCCTATGCTGGGCCGCGGTTCGCAGAACCGCGGCCCAACGCGCGCCGATGGCGGAGACCATCGCTGCGAGCTACCAGCCGCGGTATCCGCCGTAGCGGTCATACGAGCCGTAGGAGCCGTAGGAGCCGTAGTGGTAGGCGCCGCCGTAGGAGCCGCCATAGCGGTCTCCGTATGCGCTGCCGGAGTGGTAGGAGCCCCCGCCGTAGCCGTAGGCGCCGTAGTGGCTGCCGCCGTAGGATCCATAGGGGCCAGACGCACCGGTTCGGCCGTAGTGCTGGACGCCTTCTGGTCCGACGTGAGTGTAGCCGACGTGGTAGGCGCCCCACGCCTGGGCCTTGGCGGATGTCATCAGCGTCGCCGCCGCGACCAGCGCGATGCAGAGGATCTTGCGCAGCATACCGATTCTCCTTTCAGTGATGTTGGGTAGGTGTTGGCTTATTTCACGCGCTTCATCTTGACTTCCTTGACGTCCGGCGACGGCTTGCCGTCCACCGTCCGATCCTTCGATTGCCACGTCACGGTGTCCGCGTCCGCGCGCGTGATAATGTTCGTGGCCGTGACCTTTTTGCCGTCCGGCAGGGTCAGCTCCGTCTTGACGACCCAGCGATCGCCGTCCTTGCTCCAGGCGCCGTGGCCGAAGGCGCCGTCCTCGTCGAAGGTCCACGAGCGGATTTCCTTCTTGGTCGGGTCCCAGCCGATCCGCTGGGAGCCTGCGCTCAGCTCGATGTTCTTGAAGCTCGCCGTGAACGTGCCGAGGATGAAATTCTGGCTTTCCGACCACTCGAAGGAGATCCGGGCGACCCGCCCGTTGTCGCCTTCGTCGGCCCAGTCGCCGATCACCCATTCCAGGTCTTTCAAGTGTTCGTAATTGCTGGGTGCGGCGTAGGGCGAGTCGCGCACGCTGCTCAGCATCCACTGGCCGTCCTTCTTGACGTGGACGACGGTGTAGCGGGCGCGGCTGGGCGGGGCGCCGTCCGGCTCGGCGACCGACGTGACGCCGTCCTCGACGGCCACGTCCGGCGTGACGAAGCGCAGCGACTCGGTGTGGATTTGGACCTTGACGCCCTTGTTCTCGGCGAAGAACTCGGTGAACGCCTTTTCGATCTCGGCCCGGCCCTTCATCTGCTTGCCGGTTTCGTCCACGTAGTCGCCGTCTTCCGTCCAGAAGGCGGCGACGGCCTTGGCGTCCCCCTTGTCGAAGGCGGCGGTGAAGGCGTCCGCTCGTTTCTTCAGCGCGGCCTCTTCTCCGGCGTTGTCTCCCGGCGCGGCCGCCGCCGGCCAGGCGCCGAGGCTGGCCGTCAGGGCCAGCGGGGCGATGAAACAGAACAGAGTCGATCGCATGAGGTTCTCCTTGCTGCGGACACGGGGTTGCTCGCCTCGTTCGTCATGCTTCCTGGAGCCACTTCCAGGCCGCGTCGATCTGCGAGGCGTCGAAATATCGGATTTTGGCCATCGTGAACGGCTTGCACACGGCCGCCATCCACTTCTCCCACTTCTTTTCGCCGACCAGGGCGATGCGCTCGATCTTGGTGCAGTGCGTCGTCGAGAACTTGACGTCGTCCCAGAGGGCGTGGGCGTCCCAGCCCTGGAAGTCGTGGAACTGGGCCAGCAGGCGGACCTTGCCCTGCTTGGCGATGGCGTCGTCGATCATCGGCGTGAACGTCTTGTAGTCCGCGTCGTGCAATTTCCCGGACATTTTGAATCCGAGGATTTTGCCGGAGCTTCCCGGCAGTTGCTCGATCATTGCGGGTTCCTCCGAGTCATGGTTTCGCGAGCGACCGAATCGCTGGACGGTCGGCCCCGCGCGGGCCCAACCGCCCTGTGCGATGCCCGCCTAATCATGCGCATGGGCGAGGCGGTCTCCCATGACTTTGCGGTCCTCGGCCGTCAGCTGCTCCGGCCCGAGGTTGATGGTCAGCTTGCTGAGCTTGCCGGTGAAGCGGAACGGGACCTGGTAGTCCTTGTCGTCCACCGGCGTCCGCGTGTCCACGCCGACGTCAAAGCTCTCGTCAGCCGGCATGAGAAATGGAATGGTGTGCGGGACCTTGTTCCTGGCGACTTCCTTGCCGTCCACCTTCAGGACGCCGGCGCCGCCCTTGCCCAGGCCTGGCCCCTCATATTTGAAGTCAAACACGATCGTGTGTTTGCCCGCCGCCAGCGCGTCCTTGCCTTCCCAGCGGAACCGTTCCAGATCCAGGAAGTTGTAGAGAAACACCGGCTTGCCCTTGAGCAAGTACAAGCCGTAGCCGCCGAAGCGGCCGCCCTCGGTGACGAGCATGCCGTCGCCGCCGCCCTCCGGGACTTCCACGTCAGCGGTGATGGTGTAGTCCCTGTTCAGGATGCTCGGTGCGTCGCCCGTCGGGAGACCCGGAATCTCACCGGAGTAGCTGAAGGCGTTCCGTCCGGCGGTCGGGCTTGGCCGCGGTGTGATCGCACGCACAAAACCGGAATTGTCGAGTGGAAATACGTTGTATTTAGCGGCCTCCACCAGGAAGAGTTCCTTCAGCTCGCGCAGCTTTTCGGGGTTCTTGGCTGCGAGGTCGTTGTTCTCCGAATAGTCCTCGGCAATGTTGTAGAGTTCCCAGTTGTAGCCGTTGACCACGTCGGGCATCTTGCCCAGGCCCAGCTCCCACGGCGGAGCCGGCGGGGTGGTGCAGGCGATCCAGCCGTCATGGTAGATCGCGCGGTTGCCGACCATCTCGAAGTACTGCGCCGTACGCTTCGAGGGGACGTTGGCGTTTGCCTTGTCCCAGGTGTAGGCCATGCTCACACCCTCGATCGGCTTCTGCGCGACGCCGTTGACCATCACCGGCGCCTCGATGCCCGAGGCCTCCAGGATGGTCGGCACGACATCGATCATGTGGTGGAACTGGGTGCGGATCCCGCCGGCGTCCTTGATGCGGTTCGGCCAGGCGATGCACATCCCCTGGCGGGTCCCGCCGAAGTGCGACGCCACCTGCTTCGTCCATTTGAACGGCGTGTCGAACGCCCATGACCAGGCCACGGACATGTGCGGGTAGGTCGCGGCGGAGCCCCAGGCGTCGTAGGCCTTCATCTGCTCCTTGATCGGCAAGTCCAGGATGCCGTTGTAGGCGGTCATTTGGTTGGGGGTACCGACCGTGGTACCCTCGGCGCTCGTGCCGTTGTCGCCGCTGATGTAAATGATCAGCGTGTTGTCGAGCTTGCCCATGTCGTCCACCGCCTGGATCACGCGGCCGATCTCATGGTCGGTGTAGGCCGCGTACGCGGCGAACACCTCCGCCTGGTGGGCGAAGAGTTTTTTCTCCTCGGGGGTGAGCGCGTCCCACTTCTTCAGGTCGTCCGGCCACGGGGTCAGCTTGGTATCCGGCGGGATCACGCCGAGCTTCTTCTGGTTGGCGAAGATGTCCTCGCGCAGCTGGTTCCAGCCCATGTCGAACTTGCCCTTGAATTTGTCGATCCACTCCTGCGTCGGCTGGTGCGGCGAGTGGGTGCCTCCGGGCACGTAATAGACGAAGAACGGCTTGTCGGGCGCGGCCGCGTTGAGCTGCTGCATGTGCTTGATGGCCTCGTCCGCTATGTCGGTGGTGAGGTTGTAGCCGGGCTTCCCGACCCAGGGGTAGATTTGGGTGTGATCGCGGAAGAGGTACGGCGTCCACTGGTCGCTCTCGCCGCCCATGAACCCGTAGAAGTACTCGAAGCCCATGCCGCTGGGCCATTGGTCAAAAGGCCCCGCCGTGCTGTATTGAAAGCCGGGTGTGTTGTGGTTCTTGCCGAACCACGATGTCGCATAGCCGTTCTGCTTCAGGATTTCGCCGACCGTGGCATTCTCCGGACCGATGATGGAGTTGTAGCCCGGATAACCTGTGGACAGCTCGGTAATCACGCCGAAGCCAACCGAGTGGTGGTTGCGGCCGGTGATCAGCGCCGCCCGGGTGGGCGAGCAGAGCGCGGTGGAGTGGAACTGGGTGTAGCGCAGGCCCAACTTGGCGACCCGGTCCATCGCCGGCGTCGGAATGACGCCGCCGAACGTGCCGCAGACGCCGTAGCCCTGGTCGTCGGTCATGATGAGGAGCACGTTGGGCGCTCCCTTGGGAGGCACGACCTGGGGCGGCCAGTACGGCTTGGAATCCTTGGCGCTGAGGTTGATGACGCCGCCGAACTTCGGCGGCGGGGGCGGCAGGTATCGCCCGTCGATTGTCGTGGTGGCTTCGGGCGAGCCGGGCGCGGGGCCAGCGTCGGCGGCCTTGACCGGCGCGGCGGGGTCCTTCGTGTCTGCGGAGAGCAGCGCCGACAGCTTGCCGGTCGCCGTCAACCAGCCGAGCAGCGCACCGGCCGCAGCGGCCAGGAGGGCTGCGAGTTTCCAGCGATTCTTCATGTTGCTCACTCCCAGGAAAGGGGCCGCTCCGATACGGCCGTGATTCATTTCCTATCCCGCCAGAGATCGGTATTGCAAGCGAAAAAGTATGAAAATATGAAGAATGGCGCCTCCAGATGAGCCGCGACCGCCGGAGAGCGGAGAGAAATGCGCTCCGTCACGGTCGCGGCTCCGACGCAGTCGTCGGCGCGCGGCGCCTACTTCGTTACCAGGGTCGCGCCCGGCGGCTTCCAGCTGCCGTTGAGGATCGTCGGGTCCTTGTCGTTCGGCCAGTACAGCCGCAGCATCAGGATAAAGCCGCCCTTGGGCGCCGG
>DATKHW010000739.1:0-6003 GCA_035546275.1 Gemmataceae bacterium | reverse complement strand
CCGCCGGACAGCTCCGCCGGCCGGCGATCGAGCAGGTCGGTCAGCTGCAACAATCGGGCCGCTTGATTGACGCGCCGCCGTCGTTCGGCCCGGTCGGCTCGCCAGAAACCCTGCCGAAGCGCCAGGCCGAAGCCAAGGTTGCCGCGGACGTTGAGGTGCGGATAGAGGGCCGGCCGCTGAAAGACCATCGCCACATCGCGGCGATTGGGCGGCGCCTTGTTGACGGTGCGGCCGCCGATGCGAATCACGCCGTCCGTCGGCGTCTCCAGGCCGGCGATGAGCCGCAGCGTCGTCGTCTTGCCGCAGCCGGACGGGCCGACGAGGACGACCAATTCGCCGTCGGCGATGGTCAGGTTCAGGTCATGGACTGCGCGGACGCCGTTGGGATAGGTCTTGCCGACGTGCTCCAAAGCGACTTCCGCCATCCGGTCGATCCCCTTGGGAAGCCAAAACAGCCACGACGGTGCAGCGCATCCAGTTGTGGTCCTTCGTTGCCTACGGGGCTTGGGGCTGTCCAGCCGTTCGGCTTGCCGGCTCGCGCAGCTCGCCGTCAACAAGCATGGAACCGTCCCATTCCATTCGCAGCTTATCGCCTCTGGAGAGCTGCCCGTAACTCACGCCATTCAGCCAGATGTGATGCTGTTGGTCCACCTTCAGCGTCCAATGCACGGTCCGCCAGTAGAACGCTGTGTCATGAGGCCTATAGTCCAGGCACGGGCCGGGAAGCTCATACTGAATTCCATTCGTGCCTACGTCTGCCATATAGGTGGGCCCTGTCAAAAAGTAAGCGAAGCCGCCTTCCCAAAAAAGCCACCAGAGAACTCCCAACAGAGCCAGCAGCGACAGACACGCGGCCGTCGCCACGACGCGAATCCATGTGTTGCCCATGGGAGACAACCTCGGTTAGCCAATAGCCAAGCGATTCACGCTTATCGCGCCGGCGCTGCTGCCACACTTCCACCTTGCCGCTCACTTCTTCCATTCCTTCGCAACCTGCTCCGCCTCCCGCATCACGCGGAGGATGTTCCCGCCCAGGACCTTCTGAATGTCGTCCTTGCTGTGTCCCCGGTTGAGCAATTCCTGCGTGATGTACGGGTAGCACGAAACGTCCTCCAGCTGCTTCGGCGTCGAGTTGATGCCGTCGAAGTCGGAGCCGAGGCCGACGTGGTCCACGCCGGCGACCTGGATGATGTGTTCGATGTGATCCACCACGTCGTGGACGCTGCCCGTGGGGAGGGGATGCTCCTTGTGATACTGCTCCATCGCCGCTCGGAAGTCATTTTCGTCGGGGTACTTCTCCTTGAGATCGCGGCCCACCTGGAACATGTCGCGCGTCAGCCGGGCGCCTTCCGGCGTGATGAAGCCGGAGTAGAAGTTCACCATCACCACGCCGCCGTTCTTCTTTACCAGCTCCAGCACGTCGTCCGGCACGTTTCGCGGATGGTCGGCCACCGCGAACGCCGAGGAGTGCGACGCGATCACCGGCGCCCGCGACACGCGCAGCGCCGCCTTCATCGTTTCCGGCGAAACGTGCGAAATATCCACGAGCATCCCTAGCCGGTTCATCTCCACCACCACCTGCTCGCCGAAATTCGTCAGACCGTGATGCACCGGCTTGTCCGTGGCGGAGTCGGCCCAGTCGGTGTTCTCGGAGTGCGTCAGCGTCATGTAGCGGACGCCCAGCTCGTAATACATCCGCAGGACGCCGAGCGAATTGTCGATGGAATGGCCGCCCTCGACGCCGATCAGCGACGCGATCTTGCCGTCCTTGTGGATGCGCACCACGTCGTCGGCGGTATAGGCCATTTCAAATGTATCTGGATACGCTTTGACCATGCGGCGGATGACGTCGATCTGTTCCAGGGTGTCGCGGACGGCCGTCCCCTTCTTGGCAGTCTCCGTAGGCACGTAGGCCGACCAGAACTGGGCGCCGAGTCCCCCCTTGCGCAGCCGGGGGATGTCGGTGTGCAAGCCCTTTTGCGGCTTGTTCAGGTCGATCACCTGGAAAGACAGGTCTTTTTTCTCGCGGAATTGCCACGGCAGGTCGTTGTGGCCGTCCCAAACCAGGCTTTCGCGGTGCAGCTTCAATGCTTCGTCGGTCAGCACAACAGGCTCGCGTGATATTGGCATCGGTTTGGGATCGCTTTTCTTGTCATCGGCGCTGGAGGCGGCGCCGCCGCACCACAGCCACGCCGCGGATAGGATCAGGAAGAGGGCAGCGCCGGCATGGGTTCGCTTCATCGGGGTTGGCTCGTTGGGTTGCATGGGGCGTCCAGATTCCGTGCGCTCAGGGTACCGCCAAGGCGGCGGCGTGTCCATCATTTGCCGCCGACTCGGTCTTGACAGCATTTTCCTTCCCCGGCACAATCAACCCCCGCAGCCGACGCCATCGCCGCACTCCCCGGAGGGAACCGGGGCGCACCAGGGACGAGGATCACGGATGATAATCTCCCGCACCCCCTTCCGCATCTCCTTCTTCGGCGGCGGCACCGACTACCCCTCCTGGCGCCAGACGCACGGCGGCGCCGTCCTGGCCGCCGCCATCGACAAGTATTGCTATCTCACCTGTCGCCATTTGCCGCCTTTCTTCGACCATCGCATCCGCCTCGTCTACCGCAACATCGAAACGTGCAACACCGTGGATGAAATCCGTCATCCCGTGGTGCGGGCGGTGCTGAATTATCTGCGCTTCGACCGCGGCCTGGAGCTGCACCACGACGGCGATTTGCCGGCGCGCAGCGGAATGGGGTCCAGCTCGGCGTTCACCGTTGGCCTATTGCACGCCCTGTACGCCCTCCGCGGTGAGATGCGGACCAAGATGCAGCTGGCCCGCGAGAGCATCCATGTCGAGCAAGAACTCGTCGGCGAGACGGTCGGGTCGCAGGACCAGGTCATGGCCGCATTCGGCGGTCTGAAATATGTCCAATTCCACAGCGACGGCCGAATCGACGTGGACCCCGTGCCGCTGACGCCGGCCCGGCTGGAGGAATTGCAAGCCCACCTCATGCTCTTTTATACCGGCGTTCCGCGGACCGCTTCGGATGTGGCCCGCAGCTATGCCACGAACCTGGAGCGGCGGCGCGAATTGAAGGCGCTCCGCGGGTTGGTGGAAGAGGGCATCGACCTCCTGGTCGGCGGCGCCGACCTGACGCCGTTCGGCGAAATGCTTCATGAGGCCTGGCAAATCAAGCGCGGGCTGAGCGACCGCGTAAGCAATCCAGGCGTGGATAAACTGTACGAACGGGCGCGGGAGGCCGGGGCGATCGGCGGCAAGTTGACCGGCGCCGGCGGCGGCGGCTTCCTCTTGCTCTTCGTGCCGCCCGCGCGGCGAGCGGCGGTGCTGGCCGCGCTGCCGGGCAGGATTCATGTGCCGTTCGCCTTCGACACGGCCGGCAGCCAAATAATCTTCTACGATCCGGGGGTGGATTATCGCGAGGCGGAGCGCGCTCGCGGCCGGTATGCGCCGTTCCCCCATCCGCAATTGGCCGCCGCTGTGTGACGCCGGGAGCCGACCGTGGACCAGAACAGCCGCATCTTCGTCGCCGGCGGATCGACGCCCCTGGGCCGGGCTTTGCTGGAACGGCTGCGCGCGGACGGTTCCCACTGCATCGTCGGCGCTCCGCCGGACGAGCCGGACCTGACCGACGCCGGTCGCGTCGCCGCTTTTTTTGAGTGGGAACGTCCGCAATACGTCTTCCTCACGGCCGGGCGGTCCGGCGGCATCGGCGCCAACCGCGATCGCCCGGCCGATTTGATGCTCGACAATCTGCTGACGGCCGTGCATGTGATCCGCGAGGCCCACCGGGCGGGCGTCAGCCGGTTGCTGTACCTGGCGAGTTCCTGCAGCTACCCCCGGGTGGCGCCGCAGCCGATGAGGCCCGAATCACTTTTGGCCGGTCCGCCGGAGCCGACCAGCGACGCCTACGCCGTCGCCAAGCTGGCTGGATGGAAGCTGTGCCAGGCTTATCGGCGACAATACGGAGCGTCGTTTGTCACGGCGATTCCCGCGAATTCCTTCGGGCCGTTCGACGACTTTGGTTCCGACAGCGGCCATGTCATACCGGCCCTCATGCGGCGGATGCACGAGGCGAAGGTTCGCGGCCACGATGCCGTGGCAGTCTGGGGCAGCGGCCGGCCGCTGCGCGAGTTCCTCTACGTCCGCGACCTGGCCGACGCCTGCCTGTTCGCGATGCGCCGCTACGATGGCGAGGCGCCGATCAACCTGGGCGGCGGGCCGGAGCATTCGGTCGCCGAGACGGCGCGCCGGATCGCCGAGGTCGTCGGCTATCGCGGCCGCATCGTGTTCGACGCCGGCAGACCGGACGGAGCGCCGCGAAAGGCCCTGGATTCCAGCGAATTGGTCGCACTCGGCTGGCGCGCCGCCACGGACTTCCGCACCGCTCTTCAGGAGACGTACACCTGGTTTTGCACCCACGAGGCCACGGAGGGCCGACCCCATGCACGAGCGGCTGTATAGATCGCTTTACCGGATCCGCCGCGTCGAAGAAGAGATCGCGCGTATCTATCTCACCGACCGGATCAAAAGCCCGGTCCACCTGTCGATCGGCCAGGAGGCAGTCTCCGTCGGCGTTTGCGAGGCGCTGCGTCCCGACGACGTGGTCTTCGGCAGCTACCGCGGCCACGCCCTGTATCTGGCCAAGGGCGGCGACCTGAAGGCGATGATCGCGGAGCTATTCGGCCGCATCGACGGCTGCTCGCGCGGCAAGGGCGGCTCGATGCACCTGATCGATCCCCAGGCCGGCGTCATGGGCACGTCCGCGGTCGTCGGTACGACGATCCCGAACGCGGTCGGCTATGCCTACGCTCTGCAATATCGCCCCTCACCCCTTCCCCTCGCCCCTGGGGGGAGAGGGGAAGGGGTGACGGGCGACGCCGTCGTCGCCAGCTTCTTCGGCGACGGCGCCACGGAAGAAGGAGTCTTCGCCGAGAGCCTGAATTTCGCGGCCCTCAAGCGGCTGCCGGTCTTGTTCGTGTGCGAAAACAACCGCTACGCCATTCACACGCATCAAAGCCGGCGGCAGTCGACATCCGCGATCTGCGATAGGGTGAGAGCATACGGCCTCCCCGCGGAGCGGATCGAGGACAACGACGTGCTGGAGCTGCACCGCTGTGCCATCGACGCCGTCGCTCGCATCCGATCCGGCGATGGGCCGCGGTTCATCGAGGTCATGACCTACCGATGGCAGGAACACGTCGGCCCCGGCCGCGATTTCCATCTCGGCCATCGCAATGTGGATGAGGCCCGACCGTGGATGGAGAACGATCCGGTTGCAAGGCTGGCGGCCGGACCTTGCCGGGAGGCGATCGAAGCCGAGGTCGAAGCCGAGATCGTCGACGCATTCGCCTTCGCCGAAGCCAGCCCGTTTCCAGAACCGAGCGAGCTGCTCACCGATGTGTTTCAGGAGGCCGAGCCATGCCCGGCAGTGTGACGTCGGTCCCTCCCACCCCGCCCGCCCCCACTCGCGGGGGGAGGGAAGGGAGGGGGGCGCCAAGCGCCGAGCGCACGCTGTCCTGGGTGGAGGCTGTCCGTGAGGCCGCCGATCTGGAGATGGCGCGCGACCCGTCCGTGGTGCTGTTCGGCCTGGACGTGGACGATCCCAAGGCGATCCAGGGGACGACGCGTGGGCTAGTGGAGAAATACGGACCGGCCCGCGTCTTTGGCACGCCCCTGTCCGAAGACGCCATGACCGGCGTGGCCGTCGGCATGGCCCTGGCCGGCCTGCGGCCGATTCACGTCCACATCCGCATGGATTTCCTGATGCTGGCGATGAATCAGCTCGTCAACGTCGCCGCCAAATGCCGCTACATGTACGGCGGCCGGGCGTCCGCGCCGATGGTGGTCCGCTCCATGATCGGCAAGAGCTGGGGCCAGGGCGCTCAGCATTCGCAGGGCCTTTACAGCTTTTTCATGCATGTGCCGGGGCTGAAGGTGGTCGCCCCGTCCACGCCGCATGACGCCAAGGGCTGCCTGATCGCGGCGAT
>DATKHW010000738.1:0-2034 GCA_035546275.1 Gemmataceae bacterium | reverse complement strand
GATAGGGGCTTGCGGTGGCGTCCGCGGGACGGAATTCGATGTTGAACTGACCGGCCGGATCGAAGCGGGGCAGATCGAGCACCGGACAGACGCGCAGGCTCGCTTCCCGATCCCGCTCGGCCAGATACGCCCAGGTCGGCGCCCAGCGATTGGGGGTCAGCCGGATATAGGAGATGGGATTGGGGGCGGTGACGGCCACCAGCGCCCGCATATGGCTCAAGACGCCGGCCATGAAGGCTTCGGCCGTCGGCGCCAGTCCGTAGGGGCGGGCCGGATCATGAGCGGCGGGCCTGCTGTCCGCGGTTCTCAGGCTCATATGGATGTGCACGCCGTTGCCGGCGCCGTTGGGGTCGAGGATGGGCGAGAAAATGGCCCGGTGGCCCAGTCGGTGGGCGACGGCACGGGCCATCTCACGCATCTTGATAGCGTTGTCGGCTGCGGCGATGCCGGTGGCGGGGCCAGTCGTCACCTCATATTGCCGTGCGCCATATTCAGGTAGGAACGAGTCTGGCTCCAGCTCCGCGGCGCGCAGGGCGGCGAGAAGGGCCCCGCCGAAGGACCCCTGCCGGCGGAAGGATTCCAGGCTGTAGGGTGAGCCCGGATGGTCCTCGACGCCGGTGTAGACGAATTCCTGCTCGAAGGCGCTGTGGAGCTCCAGCCCGGCGACGTCCTTCAGGGCCGCAAGGGCGCGGCGCAGGAAGTCGCGAGGGCAGCATTCCCACGCTATGCCGGCGGTGGTTCGGATGTCGCCCAGGAAAAAATGCTCGGGCGCCGAGCCGTCCTCGAAATCCACCTTGAGCTCGGTCGCCGGATCGGGGACGAGGATCAGGTCGCCGGTCGCGCCAAAGGCCGTGTCGGCGATCGGTCCGAGCGCCGAGATCATCGTGTTGGTGGGCACCCAGCCGACGCCCGATTTCAGCCTGGCCGACAAATCGGTGACGGGAAAGCCCTTGCCCCGCACGCGGCCGGCGATCTCGCAGGTGCACACCAGCGCAATCGGTTCGCTGATCATGGCCGAGACTCCTCGTCCGAAAGATGCGCACGCAGCAATTCAAGCTTCTCCATGCGCCGCTTGCTGTCCTTCCAGTGTTGCGCATGCAGACGCGCGATGAGCGCCTCCGACAGGGCGGACAGGGCTGCGAAGCTCTCCCAGGAGGAGGGCATGGTGGTGCGCACCGAAAAGACGTGATCGGCCACCGCCGCCACCGGCGAAACCCAAGTATCGGTGAAGAGGACGACATGGGTCCCTCCCGCTGCCGCTTCGCGCGCGAAGAGAACCACATCCTCCTGGAAGCGCCGGATGTCGAAGACGACAAGCACATCGTTGCGGCCGAGGTCGAGCAGGTGCTCGGCCCATGTGGAGGTCTGGCCCTCGACCAGTTGCACGCGTGGCCTGAGTTCACGCAGGTGCAGGTAGAGATGGATCGCGAGGCTGGACGTAAAGCGGCCGCCCAGGAGCAGGATGCGCCGGCGGGGATCGGCAAGCAGGGTCACTGCTGCCTCGAACTCCGCGCGCGGCAGATCGGCGATTGATGCTTCGATATTCTCGATGATGGCGCGTGTGTAGGTGGAGAGGAAATCGCCCTGCGGGGGATGGCCGGACTCCGGCGGAGCTTTCGCGAGCGGTGTCTGCAGGCGAAGCTCCAGTTCGTCGCGCAGCGCCTGCTGGAAATCGGGATAGCTGTCGAATCCCAGCTTGGCGATCAGGCGCAGGATGGTCGGGCCGCTGACATTGGCGCGCGCAGCGAACTGCGCCACCGTCTCCAGCCCGGCGACCGGATAATTGGCCAACAATGCCAGCGCCGGCCGCCGTTCGGTCGGCGTCAGCCGGCCGAGGCGACGGCGGATACGCGCCGCGACCGAACGGGAGCCGCCCTCGCTGTCGTCGGATCGCTGGGCCATTGTCCCTGCGAAAATCGGCGATCGTCTTGAAATCCGGCGTCAGCAGGCCCGTCAGCCACATCATCTCGACGTTGCGCGCCGTTTCGCGCTCCAAACGTCGGCTCGACTGGATCTAGTTGATGTAGCCGTAGA
>DATKHW010000737.1:0-3564 GCA_035546275.1 Gemmataceae bacterium | reverse complement strand
GGCGGACGCGATGGAATCGAAGATGAAACCGTATGCTGGCGGACTCCATTCCGCTGCTGACTCCCGACTCCCGACTCCCGGCTCCTGACTACTCCTTCCTCTTGCGGGGCCTGTCATCCTCGTAGGCCCGCAGGATTTGCTGAACCAACGGGTTGCGCACGATATCCGCCTCGCCCAGATGGACAAGGGCGATCCGTTCCACGTCGCGCAGTCGCTGCACTGCGTCGATCAGGCCGCTGCGCGTCTGCTTGGGCAAGTCCACCTGCGTCACGTCGCCGGTCACGATGATCTTCGAACCGTTGCCCATCCGCGTCAGGAACATCTTCATTTGCGGGATCGTGGTGTTCTGTCCTTCATCCAGAATAATGACCGCCTGGTTCAAAGTTCGGCCGCGCATATATGCGAGAGGGCAAATCTCGATAATGTCGTTCTCCATGTACCGTTTGACCTGTTCCGGCTCCATCATGTCGTTGAGAGCGTCGAACAATGGCCGGAGATAGGGGTTCACCTTGGCGACGATGTCGCCGGGCAGATAGCCGAGCCGTTCGCCGGCCTCCACGGCGGGCCGCACCAGCACGATCTTCTTCACCACAGCCTGGCGCAGCAGGCTAACGGCCATGCCGACCGCGAGCCACGTTTTTCCCGTTCCAGCTGGGCCGACGCACAGCGTCAAGTCGTGTTCGCGCATGGCCCGGACATAGCGGGCCTGACCGTCGGTGCGCGGCCGGACGTAGCGGCTGAATCCCTCGGCCGGCTTCTCGCCCGGCGCCGCCGCACTGATCCGTTCGCCGCCGCCGGTTACGACCTCCAGCACGGTCTTCACGTCCTCCGCGGACAGGCTGCCCTGATCGCGCAGCATTTGCCGCAGCTGGCCGAAGATGCGTTCCGCCAGCGCGAGCTGATCGTCGGCGCCCTTGACGAGAATCTGGTCGCCGCGGCCGACCATTTGCTGCAGGCCGAGCGCGGATCGAATCTCCTTCAAATTGCCGTCCCGGCTGCCAAACAGCAGAATCGCTTCTTCACGGCTGTCGAGGGTGATCGTCAGTTCGCTCATTCCAGGCCTCGGTCCAAAGTCGGGAAGTCTCTACCGATTCGACACGTAAACCGCAAGGCCGGGTTCGCTTCGCCCTTCGCGCCGGCCTGGAAGGAGAGGGAGAAGGGGAGAGAGGGAGAAGGGGAGAAAGGGCGAAGGGGAGCGGCGCACTTCCGCTTGCTCTGCGATCTAGCCGGATAGGAATCCATTCGTTTCTCCGCGTGTCCCTTTCTCCCTTTCTTGCACGCTACCAGCGCAGCCACAAGTACGCGACCGGGGCGGCGAACAGAATAGAGTCGATCACGTCCAGCACGCCGCCGAAGCCCGGCACGGTGTCGGCGGCGTCCTTGCGGCGGCAATCGCGCTTGATCATCGACTCGGCCAGGTCGCCCAAGACGCCGGCCAGGCCGACGGTCAGGCCGAAGCCAATGCCGGCCAGCTCGCCGCCGTGCAGGACGGTTTCGGGCCGGAACACGTCCGCAAAGCGCCCGTTAAGCGCTTCTTTCAGATAGAAATGGTTGAAGACGACCGCCGCCGCGACGGCCCCGATCATGCCGCCGACGAAGCCTTCCCACGTCTTCTTGGGACTGATAGCGGGCGTCATGCGGTTGCGGCCAAGCAGCCGGCCGGTGAAATAGGCCGCCACATCGCCCAGCTTGGGCACAAAGATCGCCATTGTCAGGGCGCCATATTGGGGCGGCGGCCAGCGCAGCTGGACGAGAAAGCTCGGGAGCAAACCCAAGTAGGCCACGAACCAAACCGTCAGGGCGACGCGCTGCACGACGCCGGCCGAATCGCGGTAGTTCCTCATTTCTACGACGAACGCCGCCATCACCACCGCGGCGAAGGTAAAGGTCACAATCCGCCACGGCTCCAATCCGAGGTCATGCAGTGCGTCGTGGCCCGGCCAGTTGTACTTGAGCAGATAGTCCAGCAAGTGGACCGGCCAGTTGGCCAGCAGGACGGCGAAGACGCCGGCGGCGCAGCGCCAGAACGGCGGCCGGTGGGGCAAGGCGCCCATGAGGCGGTGCAATTCGATGCAGGCGGCCAAGGCCAAGAGCAGGATGACGAGAAGCAGGAAGGGGTAGGCCGGGTCGAGATACAAGTCGGCGATCAGCATACAGGCCGCCAGCCCGGCCATGATCGTTCCGACAAGGATTCGTGTTCGCATGATCGGGTCCGGCCGTCACGTCAGGCCGCCGAAGCGCCGTTCGCGCGCGGCGTAGTCGCGAAGGGCCTGATGCAACGTGTCGCGATCGAAATCCGGCCAGCACAGGGGCGTGACCCACAATTCGGCATACGAGATCTGCCATAACAGAAAATTGCTGATTCGCATTTCGCCGGCGGTGCGGATGAGCAGGTCCGGATCGGGCGTCCCGGCGGTGTAGAGCGCTCCGCTGACGGCCGCCTCGTCGATGGCTTCGGGGTGGAGTCGGCCGTCGTGGACCTCGTGCGCCAGCTTGCGGACGGCGTCGATCAACTCGGTCCGACCGCCGTAA
Source organism: Gemmataceae bacterium (assembly GCA_035546275.1). Taxonomy (GTDB): domain Bacteria; phylum Planctomycetota; class Planctomycetia; order Gemmatales; family Gemmataceae; genus UBA4732. The sequence goes on along the minus strand of DATKHW010000737.1, from coordinate 1,032 downwards.
TTGATGGCCAACCATAGACTCATGCCCGTATTGTTTCGGCTGAGCAGCACGCTCTCGTCGATCTCGCGCAGCACCGGCTCCGGCAGCTCCTCGCGCCGGCCGATTACGCCGAAGCGGATGTTCTGCTCGAGAATCTCGCGCCGCTCCTCAACCAAGTACTTCTCCAAAAGGACCATGAGGAAATCGAGCTCGTTTTTGGGTCGCTTCCAGTTTTCGCTGCTGAGACAGTAAAGCGTCAAGTGGCCGACGCCCAGCCGGCGACACTCCTCCACGATGGTGCGCACGCTGGCGGCGCCGCGGGCATGCCCCTCGATGCGCGGCAAGCCGCGCTGCTGCGCCCAGCGGCCGTTGCCGTCCATGATGACGGCGATGTGCTGCGGCAAACATGCAGGATCCAATCCGGCGTCGGCGAGCCGTTGCAGCGTGTCGGGATTGAACTCTGTTCCGGGCAATCGCGTTGCTCCTGCCGCGAGCCGCCCGGGTAAACCCGGCGGCTTGGATGAAATATTCACCAAACGGCGAGGACAAGCCCCGCCGCTCGCCGGCTCATTGCATGAAAATGGTCTGCGACCGCTCCGGACCCACGGAAACGATGGAAACCGGAAGTTCCAGCAATTCCGCCAGCCGGTCGATGTAGCGCCGCGCGCCCGGCGGCAAGTCGGAAGGACGCCGGGCGCCGCTCACGTCGGTGCGCCAGCCCGGCAGCGTTTCATAAACCGGCCGGCAGCGCTCCAGCAGGAACGCATCGCTCGCGAAGTGGTCGAGGGGCTTGCCGTCCAATTCGTAGGCGACGGCGATACGCAGCTCCTCCAGATCGCTCAGGACGTCCAAGAGCATCACGGCTAACTCGTCGGCGCCGCTCAGGGCGGCCGTGTACCGCGCGGCCACGGCGTCGAACCAACCACAGCGGCGCGGCCGGCCGGTGACGGTGCCGTATTCGCGGCCGGTCTTGCGGATGCGCTCGCCGATACCGTCCGGTCCGTCGTCCAGCTCTGTCGGGAAGGGACCTCGGCCGACGCGCGTGGAATACGC
>DATKHW010000736.1:0-3467 GCA_035546275.1 Gemmataceae bacterium | reverse complement strand
CCCAGTGCTCGTGCTGACCAAAGAAACTGCCGCGCTGATAGAGCAAGAAATCATCGTTGGGCCGCAACTCCAGCGCCTTGGCGTAAGCGGTCCGGGCGTCGGCTTCCTTGCCGTTTTGATCGAGCGTAAGCGCACGCTGATACCACAGGTGCGCGTCGCGCGGGCGCAGACGAACGACGGCGTCGTAGGCCCCATCCACCTGGACCATTTCATTCGGAATGGCAGAATTGAGCTCGCCGTTGTTGAAATTATACCGTTCAAGGGCCTGGTTGTAGTCCGCGGCGGCCAGTTCCCATTGCGACTGCTGGGCGTGCAGCCGGCCGCGCTCGAACCAGACGTTCCCGTCGTCGGTATGCTGCTTCAGGACCTCGTCCAGGTCGTCGCCCGCTTCCTTCCAGCGGCCCTGCTTGGCCAGCAGACGGCTGTGTTCCAGCCGCGGCAAAACGTCCTTGGGCCGCAGCGCGATGGCCCGCGCGATGGCGGCCGTGGCTTCGTCCCACTGCCCCAGGGCGGCCCGGCCGCGGCTGCGCACGATCCATTGCAGCGGATGCTCGCCGGCCGTCGAACCATCGACGGCGAGGAGGGCTTCGCGATAGAGCAGATACGATCCCAAGTCGAAATTGGGCATTTGCATGGGCGCCGTGTTGTCGACGCTCTGTGCCGGCAGTTGCGTCACCTGCGTGTCGTAGCCTTGGTTGAGGATGTTCAGTTGCTCGCGGGCCTTGTCGTCCTGGCCGGCTTGATGATAAGTCATGGCCAGCTGTGCGACGTCGAACCCCGTGTTGACGTTCTTTTTCGCGGCCGCGTCCAGGATGCGCAGCACCTGGTCGATTTTGCCGGCGCGGAACTTTAGCGACAGCAGCGCGCCAGTAAAAGAGAATTGCTGCGACGGAATCGCATGTTCGACGTCCTCGTCGAGGTTGCCGGCTTGACGCATCGGCGATGCATAGACGGTTCCCGCGGCGGTGCTCAGCCCGGCTTTTTCCACGAGTTGGATCAGGCGCGTGTAGTCGTCGAGGGCGTTCGGCGCCGCCGTACACGTCGTGGTGAGTCCCGTTATGGTGTTCGGGTCGGTCGTTTGGCCGAACTTGTCGAGCATTCCGGCGCAAACCCGCCGGTAGCCGTCCCGGTCGCCGAGATACAAGCGCAGATAAGCGTGCTCCTGCCACAGGCTGGGGTCGGCCGGCGCTTGCAGCTCGAAGCCCTTGGCGAAGTCGGCGGCGGCCTCGTCCCAGCAGAAATACTGCAGGTAGAACTGGCCCCGGAGCAGCCACACGAGCGACATATCCGGCCGCTGTTCGATGGCCGCGTTGTAATCGGCAAGGGCCTGGTTGCACTCGCCGGCGTCGTTGTGGAGTCGGGCGCTTTCTAGCAGAGCATTGGCGCGGTTGAGCCGCTTGAAGTCATCGAGCAGTTGGTCGGCTTTTTTCTTGATTTCTATATTCGCATTGTCCGCTTCGTCGCGCGCCTTGGCTTCGTCGGCGGCCAGCTTGTCCGCTTTCGCCCGCTGCCTATTTGCATCGGCGGCGACCACGCTGAACCAGTAAGCCGCAATCAGCGAAGCCGTCGTCCCGACGACGAGCAGCAGCACCGCCGCCGTCGTCATCCACGCCAGAGCCGGGTTGCGCCGCGCCCAGCGCCACACCTGCTCCGCCATCCCCACCCGCCGCGCCTTCACCGGACGGTCGTCCACGAACCGCCGCAGATCGTCAGCCAATTCCGCCGCCGTCTGATAGCGATGCGACGCATCGCGCGAGATCGCTTTTAGCACCACTGTTTCCAGATCGTTTGGTATCTCGCGGCTGACCGACCGCGGCCGCGGCGGTTCCCCATGCACCACCTCCGCCAAGAGCTGATGGTTGTTCTTGCCGACGAACGCGGGCCGCAGCGTCAGCAGCTCGTACAGCGTCAGCCCCAGGCTGTACACGTCGCTCCGCGGATCGGCCTTGCCGCGGAAACACTCCGGCGCCATGTACCGCAGCGTACCCACGATGTCGCCGGTATGCGTGAGGTCTTCGCTGTCCGCCGCCTTGGCCAATCCGAAGTCCGTAACCCAGACGTTGCCATGAGCGTCCAGCAGCAGATTCGACGGCTTCACATCTCGATGGAGGACGCCCTGGCCGTGGGCGTAGGCAAGAGCATCGGCGACCTGGACGCCGACGCGGGCCACGCTTCGCCAATACTCCCGGCCGCTGCGCGACGGCAGCGTCCCTTCGGTCTGACCCGGCAGACGAACCGACGACGACGAGCCGCCGGAATCGGACGGCGACTCGGCCTGCGTCGGGGCCGATTCGAATCGGCCGCTCAGCAAGGACTGGGCGGCGCTGGCGGCCGAGGCCGTATCGCGCCCCTCCAGTACGGCAGGGTCTCCCGACCCGACCACGACGGGGCCTTCCACTGGCGGCGCTGGGCGGAGCCTGCGCAGCTCGCGCAGCACCTGATCGAGTCCCTGTCCCTGGATGAACTGCATGACGTAATAGTGCAGCCCCTCCTGCTCGCCGACGCCGTGGACCGGGACGATGTTGGTATGATGCAGCCGCGCCGCCGCCTTCGCTTCGCGCTGAAAACGCCGCAACCGCTGCGGCTCCATCAGCGCATGCGCCGGCAGCACCTTCAGCGCCACGTGCCGCCCCAGCGATTCCTGCTCCGCTTCATAGACGACGCCCATGCCGCCGCGGCCCACCTCGCGCAGGATGCGGAAGTCGCCCAGCCGCTTCAACGTGGGCGCCGGTCCGCCGGCGAAGGGTCCGGTGCTGTCGCCCTGGTCGGGCCGCACGCCTTCCATCAGCACCAGGCCGGGAAAGAGATCGCGGATGTCGTCGGCGAGGTCGGGCCGGCGCGCGATGTACTCGTCCAGGGAGGGATGCTCGCCGGCCCGATGGCGGGCGACGAATTCCTCGGCCAGGGCGTCGAGCGGGTTCACTTCCGAGCTGGGTTCGGACATGGCGGACCCCTTTCACGATGCAAATTACTTGTCTGGTTTGGGCGCGGGCTCTTTCAGCACGGCTTCCGCCTCGCGGCGGAGGAGCGACAGCTCCAGGCGGGCTTCCCAGGACGAATTCAACTTCCTCTGGGCCTGGGGCAGCGCGGCCTGCCCTTCGTCGCTCATCCAGGCGACGGCCTCCTCCAGCCAATGTTTCGCCTCCTCCGTCCGGCCCAGGCGCTGGGCGGTCATCGCTTCGAACAACATGCTCCGGGGATGCGCCCCGTCCTTGAGGATATCGGTCAGCAGCCGATCAGCCTCCGTGAAATGACCGGCCCGATAATGCAACGCCGCCAGCTGAAAGCGGCCTGATACGTTGAGGTTCGGATCCTGCGCCGTATTCTGCGCGCGATGGATCAGGGGGCTGAAAAGGGCGAAATCGGCGACGGCGTCCGGGCCGAACAGGCAGACCCAAACGAACCCGCTCCTCAGCTTTTGATCCGGTGGGTCGCTGGGATTCGGGGCAGGCTCCGTTCCCTTCAGC
>DATKHW010000735.1:0-20096 GCA_035546275.1 Gemmataceae bacterium | reverse complement strand
CGAGCTGGGTGTACCTGCTTACGTTCCGGCGCGAGGACGATTTCGCCGCGACGTGGCTGGGGCAGTTGTTGCATCTGTGGTGGTGAGGTCGGGGAAGCCCGCCATGCTCCGCGAAGAACAGATCGACATTCGCCGCCGCCGCGCCGCCGCCGAGGCGTTCCGCATCCAGAACCTTGGCCGCAACCGCGTTTTCAGCGATTACCAGGTCAGCAACCCGACCAGCGGCGGCCAGTACCGCGTCTCGATCCGCGGCTTCGACGTGGGCGACAACCATTGCGACTGCCCCGATTTTCGCACCAATACGCTCGGCACCTGCAAGCACATCGAGGCGGTGCTGGCCGCCCTGCGCGACGAGACGCCGCCGCAGCTGCGGCGGCGTAAGGCCGCGGTTACCCACCCCGAAATCTATCTGCATTATACCGAACAATGGCGAGTCGGCATTCACCTGCCGCCGCGGCATTCCGACGTGCTCCACGCCCTGGCGGAAACCTATTTCGACGCCCAGGGACTGTGGAAGGCCGGCGATCATTATCAGAACCTCATTGAAGCGGTGCAGAACGTGCCGGAACAGGTGACGATTCTTTCCGACGCGATGGAGTTCATGGAACAGGAGATCGAGCGCAAGGAAATGGCCGAGCGCGAGCGGACTTGGCTCAATGAACTGGAGCGCGAAGAGCCGTCGCCGGCGCTGTGGGATTTGCTGAAGGCGCCGCTGTATCCCTATCAGATGCGCGGGGCCGTGTTCCTGGCCTGCCGCGGCCGCTGCATCCTCGGCGACGACATGGGCCTCGGCAAGACGCTGCAAACGCTGGCCGCGGTGGAATTGCTGGCCCGGGAGCGCGGCGTGGAGCGCGTGCTGGTCGTGGCGCCGGCGTCGGTGAAATACCAATGGGAGACGGAAATTCGCAAATTCGCCGACCGGCCGGTGCAGGTGATCGACGGCGGGAGCCAGGAGCGGCGGGCGCTCTACAAACAGCCGACCTTTTACCGCCTTGTCAACTACGAGACGGCGGTGCGCGATCTCGACGAGCTGAACGCCTGGCAGCCCGATGTGATCGTGCTGGACGAGGCCCAGCGCATCAAGAACTGGGAGGCCAAGACGACGCGGGCCGTGAAACGTCTGCGAAGCCGATACGCGATGGTGCTGACGGGGACGCCCGTGGAAAACAAGCTGGAGGAGCTGTACAGCATAGTGCAATTCGTGGACGATCGGCGGCTCGGCCCGGCGTTTCAGTTCCTGCACGACCACCGCGTGGAGGACGCCGAGGGCAAGCTGCTCGGCTACCGCAATCTCGACGCCCTGCGCGAAAAGCTGGCGCCGATCCTGCTGCGGCGGACGCGGGCGGAAGTGCTGTCGCAGCTGCCGGCTCGCACCGACACCACGGTTTATGTGGAGATGGCCGAGGCCCAACGTCCGCTGTACGCGGAGCACCAGGCGACGCTGGCCCGGCTGCTGCAAAAGAAATACCTCACCGAAACCGACCGCCGGCGGATTCTCTGCTGCATCGCCAACCTGCGGATGCTGTGCGACAGCACGTTCCTCCTGGACCGCCAGACGAACGCGTCGCCGAAGCTGGACGAACTGGAAGAACTGCTGCGCGATTTGCTCGGCGCCGGACCGCACAAGGTGGTGCTGTTCAGTCAATGGGAGCAGATGCTGCACAAGGCGGCCGAGGTCGTCGCGAACGTCGGCGTCGGCTGGACGATGCTGCACGGCAACGTGCCGGGCAAGGAACGGCGAGCGCTGCTGGAAAGGTTCCGCGACGACCCCGAATGCCGGGTGTTTCTCAGCACCGACGCCGGCGGCACGGGGCTGAACCTGCAAACGGCGGACACGGTGATCAACGTCGAAGTGCCGTGGAACCCGGCGGTGCTGGACCAGCGCATCGCCCGGGTTCACCGCATGGGGCAGCATCGGCCGGTGCAGGTGTTCAACTTCGTCACGCGGGACAGCATCGAGGAGCGCGTCCTGCGGACCCTGGAACAAAAGCGGTCGCTGTTCGCGGAGATTTTCGGCGGCGAGAATGACGAGGCGGCGTTCGGCTCGCTCGGCGGTCAGGCCTTTTTGGAGACGATTCGCAGCGTCGTCGGCGAAGAGGAGGCGGCGCCGACGCCGGCCGCTCCGCCGGCGGATGGCCCCACGCAGACGGACGCCCGAGCGAAGCTGGTTCAGGCGGGCTTGCAGTTTCTGGAGGCGCTTGCGGCGATGATGACGGAGTCGGGGCCGGGCAAGAACGGAACGCCGCTGCCGGCGGAGACGCTGCAACGAGCGACGACCGCATTGCAGAAGATAATGGGCAGTTTAGGAGCGAAAAGCGACGCGCCGGCCGAGCAGTAAGATTCTCAGGTAGGGAACAACTCGGCGACCGGGACTCGCCAACCCGGCACGGCGGGTTCCGCTTCGGCTGAATCGGCGCGGCGGTACAGCGTCGGCTGCGTGGGGGCGTCGGCCCGGTAAACGGCGACGGTTTCGGCCAGCGGGTCCACGTCCCAAACGACCTGCGTTCCGGCCGCGAAGTAGTCGGCGCGCTTGGCGGCCATCTGGTCTTCGGCGGCGTCGCCGTAGTCGTTGTCACTGCGGACTTCCACCGCGAAGATGGGGGCGCCTTCGACGAAACGCATGCGATTTACAGGCGGGGCGCCGGTATGGTAGGACGCGTCCGGCGAAAAAGATTCCCGGCCCGACGGCAACTCGGGAACGGAGTAACCGACGCCGTCGCCGTAGGCGACTCCTCGGCCGGCGGCTCGGGCGTAAGAACGGAGGCTGACAAAGATTTCCCCAGCAACGACGCTGGGCAGGTGTCCCGAGGGCATGAAGTGAACGATCCTCCCGCCGATCAGCTCGGCCTTGCCTTCCACCCGATACAGGTCGTCGAGCGTGGCGCGGGTTTGTGCGGCGGATGCCATGACAAAAGACCCTTCATCTGGAGCAACAATTCGATTGCGTGCGCTGGCGACGCTCCTTGGTTGGTAGAATACTCCGCGACCATACCTGAGAGCAAGCCGACCGGGCCCGACTGCGCGAGCCGCAGCAGGGAGGATTTACGCCATGAATTACTCGGCCGTGGAACAGGACGTTGGAGGAGCGCGCGATGCGCCGGACCCCAGCAGTACAGCGCCGGCGCTTAGCCAGCACGAAGCCGAAGCGATTTTGCGTCAGCTGGCCGGCGAACTCGACGCGCCTCCCGACGACCTTCAGCTGCATCAGGACGCACGGCCGGCGCCGTCGCAGCGCCCGGATGAAGGCGCCACGGAGCTGAGAGCGGCGGCGCCAGCGCTGGGCGCCGGCGTCCTCGACGGTCTGCTGGAGGCGATGCCGGACGCCCTCGTCGTCGTTGACGCCCACGGCTGCATTCTCCGCGTCAACGCCCAGACGGAGCGGATGTTCGGCTACGATCGGTCGGAACTTCTCGGCCGCCAGGTGGAAACGCTCGTGCCCGAACCGCTGCGCGACCGGCACGTCGGCCAGCGCAACGGCTATATCGCGGCGCCGCACGTTCGGCCGATGGGCCAGGGCCTTCTGCTGCACGGGCTGCGCAAGGACGGCCAGGAGGTCCCCGTCGAGATCAGCCTCAGCCCGCTGCAAACCGACGGCGGATTGCTGGTCGTCGCCTGCATACGTGACATCAGCGAGCGGAAAAAGGCGGAAGCGGCGCTGCGGCGCATGGAGGCGCGCTACCGCACGCTGGTCGAAGGCATCCCGGCCGTCACGTTCATGGCGGCGCTGGACGAGTCGGCCAATGAGCTTTACGTCAGCCCACAGATCGAAGAGCTGCTGGGGTACTCGCAGCAGGAGTGGATGGAGAACCCCATTCTGTGGTACACCCAACTCCACCCCGACGACCGCAACCGCTGGCACACGGAGTTCGCGCGCACCTGCCTGACCGGCGAGCCGTTCCGTGCCGTGTATCGCTTTGTTTCGCGCGCCGGCCGGGTGGTTTGGGTCCACGGCGAGGCCAAGGTGCTGCGCGACGACGACGGCCGGCCGCTGTTCCTTCAAGGCGTCGCCTTCGACGTGACCGGCATCAAGCACGCAGAAGAGGAGCTAAAAACTCTCAATCAGACGCTGGAACAGCGCGTGGCCGAGCGCACCGAGGCGGTCGAGGAACGCGCCCGCGAGTTGGAGCGGTCCAATAAGGACCTGCAAGAGTACGCCTTCTTCGTCGCGCACGAGCTGAAAGAGCCGCTGAGCCATAGCATAAGCTACTCGCAAATGCTTGAGCGCAGCTGCGCCGGTCGCCTCGACGCCGCCGCCGAGCGTTACCTGACGAAAATCGTTCAGGCGGGACACCGCATGAGCACGCTGATTCAGATGATGCTCAAGTACGCCAAGGTGGGAAAAGGGAGCAAGGGCTTTGCGGCCGTGGACAGCGGTCGGGCGCTGGAGGCGGCATGCGCCGAACTCCAGGCGGCCGTCGCGGTCTGCAACGCCGAAGTGACCGGGGATACGCTTCCTGTCGTCTGGGCCGTCGAGTCGGAGCTGGTGCAAGTGTTCCAGAACCTGGTCGGAAACGCCATCAAGTTCCGTGGGGAGCGGCCGGTTCATGTTCACGTCGGCGCTTTGCGCCAGGGGGACGACTGGCGATTCTCCGTACACGACAACGGCATCGGTATCGACCCCGACTACCTGGCGCGAAAAATGTTCACCATTTTCGAGCGGGAACATGCGCAGAGCAAATACCCAGGCACCGGCATCGGTCTTGCCTTGTGTAAGAAGGTGGTTGAGCATCACGGCGGCCGCATCTGGGCGGAGTCGCGGCGGGGCGAGGGCAGCACCTTTCATTTCACATTGCCCGCCGTCGGCGGCTGACGCCTGCGCACCGGTCAGGCCGCCGGCAGCTTGACGACGCTGAACCAGAAATGCTCGATGGACCGCACCACGCCGAGGAACTGATCCAAATCCACCGGCTTGGTGATGTAGCAGTTCACGTGCAGGTTGTACGCAGCCAGGATGTCCTTCTCGTCGTCGGAGCGAGTCATCATGACGACGGGGATGCGGCGCAGGCTGGGATCTTGCTTGATCTCGGCCAGCACTTCGCGGCCGTTCTTGCGCGGCAGGTGCAGGTCAAGCAGGATCAAATCCGGCCGCGGCGCATCCACATACGGCCCTTCGCGCCGCAGATAGGCCATCGCCTCGACGCCGTCTTCCACCACTGTGACGCGGTTGCGCACCCGGCCCTCGCGGAGGGCGTCGATCGTCAGGTCGGCGTCGTCTGGACTATCTTCCACCAGCAAGATCTCAATGGGCATTCCGTGATTCGCATGGGGCATGGGTTTCTCCGCCTCGCAAGGTCGCAACGGGTTGTGAATCGCCGGCATGGGCGCCCTCCATTATCTGCATGGCGCCGCTTCGCGGCGCGGCTCGGTTAGTGCGTCCGGAAGAAAAGGTGTCTGGAACTCTAAAATCACAGTTCCAGACACCCTTTCTTCCGGACGCTCTTAGGTGGACCAAACAGCCAGGGCGCGCTGCAGCGCGGCCAGGAACCCAGCCAGCAGACCGGCCGGCGCTGCGGCGGCGGGGTGATCGCGCCGCGAATCCGGGACCGCCCGGGAAAAGCGGCTCGGCGCAGGCGCATCGCCGCCTTCATTCGTCGGGATAATCTCCGTATCGTCCAGGATGGACATGGGCGCCTCCTGTCAACGTCAAGGGCCAGGGGAATGCACGTCTCAGGCGGCGAAGACCGCCAGCGCGCGCAGCAGGATCGCAAGAAACATTTTCATGGTCCGAAACTCCGTGTGACACGGCCGGGGATTGGGCGGGTGTTGGATCGTTGATTTACCGGGGGCGAAAAAGCCCATTTCAGATGCACAGGGCGCCGAAGGCGCGCAGCAGAGCCGCCAGGAACTTGCGCATGATCGTCTCCTTATCAAAGGCCTCGGTCGAAGAATCGGTCGGCGGATTGACGGGATTGCGGCGCGACGCCGCTCAGGCGCCAAACACGCTCAGGGAACGCAGAAGGGATAGGAGAAAGCGCTTCATGATGGACCTCGCTTGCATTGTCGCCGTCGGCTGGTCGGGAGGACCCTTCGTCCTCCCCGTTACCGCGCCTCGGCGACGGCCCCTCCTATTGCACGGTCCGCGCCAAACCGGCGGCGCCGGCCGCGGCGATCCGGGTCGTCTTTCGCAAGCCCCATTGCAAAGAGGAGTTAGGAAATCGAAAAAACGATCGGCGGGTCGAAGGGCGGACTGCGAATGGCCGCGCCTCTGTTCGCGCGGCGAGCGCCGCCGATCATGGCGTGAGCGCCTGCAATATTCTCACTTGGCGATCTTCAAAATGCGGAAATGGCTGAAGCGCGATTCGTGGTCCGCGTCCTTTGGGGCGAAGCCGGTGATGAGGCCGACCTTCGCGTCGCCCTTGGCCGGCAGGTCGCACTGGCCGAGAGTCTGCCAATCGTCCTTCTCCGTCGCACGGAACTTGCCCACGGCCTTTCCGCCGGCGATCTCCATGCGCAGCCATACGGTTTTGCCGTCGTAGGGCTTCTCCGCGAAGCCGACTTTGGGCTTGGCGTCCGTTTCCGAAACCAGCTGGACCACTTGCTTCCCGCCGACCTTCTCTTTGTTGAGCATTACGTAGGTGTCGTCGTCCCAGTACCACAGCAGCCCCGCGTGCTCGAATGCGTTGGTTGGCTCATTCTCGACGAGCACCTCGACGGCCAGGCCGCCGTCATTGGCCTCCGGCGGCGTCCGCAGCAGGAGGTTGTGGTTGTCGTTCTCCTTCTGCCACAGGCTGCCGGTGGAGGTGCGAAGGATGAGGGTCCCCAAGTCGATCCGCCAGGTCTTGGGGTCCTCGCGCACCCAGGACCAGCCGTCGGCGAGCCGGCCGTCGAACGGTTCCTCGAACAACGGCGGTTCCTTGTCCGCCGCCCCGGCCCCAGCGACGGCGACGCCGAACAGGACGGCGATTGAGACAGCAAAAAATCTATTTTTCATCGTCGGCATCCCTTGAGCAAACGGCGGTCTCGCATCGCGGTACGGACGGTGGTCAAAGACGGCCGGCCAAAACGTCGCATCCAGAGTTTCATCCAGGAATCGCGGCCTCCGATCCCTCGATCAGCCCGTATTTTTGCAGGCGCTTGATGACCGTGCCGCGCGCCATGCCCAGCCGCTTGCCGACTTCGGTTTGGTTGCCGCCGAGCTGGGCCAGCGCAAACGCGAGCAATTCGCGCTCCGCAAGATCATGCAGCAAGGGCCACAATTCATCCGGGCGGCTGCTCCAGGCCCAGGCCACGGCTTTCCGCAATGCAGCCATCGCCTCGCCCTCGCCCCCTTTTGGCGGAGACGAGCTGCCGTCCTCATCCTCCGAAAGATGGAGGCAGCTCGGCAGCACTTCCGGCCCGCGGCAAACGCCGAAGGCGTGGTGCAGCACGTTTTGCAGCTCGCGCACATTGCCCGGCCAGGCGTAGGCGCGCAAACGCTGCAAGGCGTCGTCGGACAGGGCCGGCCGCGCTCGCTCCGTCCCTTCCGCCGCGCGCGTCAGGAAGTAGACGGCCAGCTCCGGCAGATCGTCCAGCCGTTCGCGCAGCGGCGGGAGGCGGATCGTGACGCGGTTGAGCCGGTGGAACAAGTCGCGGCGAAAAGACCCCTCCGCAATGGCGGCTTCCAGATTGCGGTGCGTCGCGGAGAGCAAGCGGACGTTCACCTTGATCGGTTCATCGCCGCCGACCCGCTCGACTTCCTGGTATTCCAGCACGCGCAGCAGCTTGGCCTGGAGCTTGGGCGGCATGTCGCCCATCTCGTCGAGGAACAGCGTGCCGCCGCTGGCGAACTCGAACTTCCCCTTGCGCAGCTTGTCCGCCCCGGTGAAGGCGCCGGCCTCGTGGCCGAACAGCTCGTCGTCCAGCAGCGTCTCGTTCAGGGCGGAGCAGTTCAGCGCCACGAACGGGCGGTTCTTGCGCGGGCTGTTGGTGTGGATGGCGCGGGCGACCAGCTCCTTGCCGGTCCCCGTTTCGCCGTGGATGAGGACCGCGTCGTCGGTGCGGGCGAACAGGCCGATCTGCTTGTAGACCTCGATCATCTGCTTGCTCGTGCCGACGAGCATCGGCCCCAATCCCGGACAAGGCGCCGCGCCGGTGGAGACGCGCACGTCCTTGGCCGGCCGGGTGATGGCCAGGGCCTCGGCGATGAGCGGCTGCAGTTTGCGGAGCAGCGACGCGAAATCGTCCGGCTTGATGATGTAATCGAACGCCCCGAGGTTGATGGCGCGGATGGCGGTGTCGCACGTGGCATAGCCGGTCATTAGAATCACCGGCACGTCGATGCTGCGCTCGCGCAGCGCTTCCAGCATGTCAATGCCGGACATGGCCCCCATCTTGTTGTCGAGCAGGACAAGGTCGAAGCGGGCGCCGCTCAGGATTTCCGGACCTTGCTCGGCCTGAGCCAGGGTTTCCACCGTGTGGCCGCGCGCCTGCAGCTCTTCCTGAACGAAGCAGCGAAGCTCCTCGTCGTCGTCGATGAGCAGGATACGAGCCATGGGCGCTCTCCGGTTTGGGCGGAGGGGATGGAACAGCTAGATCGGCCGGCGTCGCGCCAGGCATTCTCGCAGACGCCGCAGGGGGAATCAAGGGTGCGGCGGGCGGCGTGAGCACGACCCGCCCACGGGCCATGCTCGCGCCGCCGCCGATCGCGGCTCCGGCCGCCCAGCGGCAAACGGCTATTGCTTGTTCAGCTGGTCGATGAGGTCCGCCACTTCCTTGCTGTCCTTTAAGGGATCGACCTTGGTGTTTTTGTAAACGATGCGGCCGTCCTTGCCAATAACGAACGTCCAGCGGCCGGCCGTCACGGCCCGCTTCACCGTTATCGGGTGGCCGTCGGCGTCCTTGGTCTTCACCTCGGCGCCTTTGCCAACCGGCACGCCGAACATCGCGGCCAGCTGGCCGGAGTCGTCGGACAGCAGGGTGAAGTTCAGCTTCTGGGCCTGCTTAAACATCTGATGCGTGGGGACCGCGTCGCCGCTGACTCCGACAACTTCGACGCCCTCGTCGCTCAGCATGTTCATGGCGTCGCGGAAACTCTGAGCCTGCCGGGTGCAGCCGGGGGTGAAGTCGCCGGGGTAGAAGTACACGACCAGGTACTTCTTGCCGACGTGGTCGGTCGATTTCCACGGCTGCCCGAGGTCGTCCACGGCCTCGAAGACCGGAGCCGTAGCCCCCACCTGCAGCTCGACCTTCGGCTCATCGGCCGCGGCCGGCTCGCTGAACATCGCAAGAGCCAATCCGCCAATGATTGTCAGGATCGCCATCCACCTTGTCGCCGTCGTCATGTGCGCTGCTCCTTTACAGATCGCTGTCTCATGAATCCGAACATCGGAAAACGGGTAATCCGCGGACGTTCCGCCTTGCACGACCCGCGCCGCCGCAGGGCGTCAAGTGCGGCACGATCCCCCCCGGCGTCTGCAAGTTGGACCGGCGTATATGGATAGGAAAGGCAAGAAAGCGGAGAATGCCTGGCGGCGGCGGCGCCGACCGATAGCGGCCAGGTTAGGGCTGTCCGTGGGGCGAGCGCGGTGCGCTCACGCTGAGAGCGCCGAGTGAGCGGCCGCGGCTGCTACAATGAGGCTCGACCCCCGCGCAAGGAGCCTCGCATGGCACGCGACCTCATCCTGGGCACCGCCGGACACATCGACCACGGCAAGACGTCGCTCGTCAAGGCCCTCACTGGTATTGACTGCGACCGTCTTCCCGAAGAAAAGGCGCGCGGCATCACCATCGACATCGGCTTCGCTCACCTCGATTTGCCGCCCTACCACATCGGCGTCGTGGATGTGCCAGGACACGAGCGCTTCATCAAGAACATGCTGGCCGGGGCGGCCGGCGTCGATCTCGCCTTGCTTGTGGTCGCCGCCGACGACTCGGTCATGCCGCAGACGCGCGAGCATCTGGAGATTCTGCGCCTGCTCGGCCTGCGCCACGGCGTGATCGCATTGACCAAGACCGATCTGGTGGACGCCGACACGCGCGAGGTCGCGGAACTGGAAATTCGCGAGCTGGTTCAGGGGACGTTTCTCGAAAACGCCGCGATCATCGGTACGTCGGCCCACGCCGGTGCCGGGATTGCGGAGCTGAAGGCGGCGATCGCCGACGCTTGCCGTCATGTCGAGGATCGCGGGGGCCAGGAATGGTTTCGCTTGGCCGTCGATCGCGCCTTCGTCGTGCAGGGGCACGGCACCGTGGTCACCGGCTCGGTCACGTCGGGGACGTTGCGGGTCGGCGATGAGGTTGAATGGCAGCCGCGCGGCGAGCGCGTCCGTGTTCGATCGCTTCAGAACCATGACCAGCCCGTGGAGGAAGTGCATCGCGGCCAGCGCGCGGCGATCAATCTGGCCGGCGTCCGGCATGAGGACGTGGTGCGCGGCCAGGAAATCGCGGCGCCGGGTTATCTCGCCCCGGCGCGCGTGCTGACGGTGCGGCTGCATTGCCTGGCGGACGCCAAACGACCGATCAAGCATCGCCTTCCGGTGCGCTTCCACCTCGGCACGGCGGAGATCATGGGCGTCGTCGCGCTGTTGGATTGCGACGCGGTGGCGCCGGGGCAATGGGGACTGGCGCAGCTTTTCCTCGACGAGCCGGCGACCGCCACGTGGGGACAGCCGTTCGTGGTGCGCGAATCGTCGGCGGCGCAGACGCTGGGCGGCGGCCAGGTGCTGCAGCCGGCGGCGCGAAAAATCCGCCGGCGACGGTTAGAAATCCTGGAACGCGTCGAGCGCCTCTGGGCGGGCGACGCCGAGGAACGCGCCCGGACCGTTGCATGGTTCAGCGGCTTCGGCGGATTCACGGCGGCCGACCTGGTGCGCGGCGCCGGCTGCGGTCCGGACGAGGCGGCTGGATTGATCGGCCGGCTCCGCGACAAAGGCGATCTTGTGGAGATCGCGGTCGGCGGCGCGCGGCGAGTGCTGCTGCACCGCGATCTGATGGAGGAGTTAGAAGAGCGCGTATTGACGACGCTGGCAACGCTGCACGCACAGTTTCCGCTGATGACGCTGCACGACCGCCGCAAGGTCGAATCGCAGCTGGATTACGTCGGCGACGACGGGCTGGTCCACGCCGCGGTGGATCGGCTGCTGGCGGAGAAGCGACTCGTCGGCGACCTGCGTCGCGTCGCTCGCGCCGACTTCAAGCCGAAGCTGAGCGCCAACTTGCGCAAGCTCAAGGACAAGCTGGTCGCGGCTTATCTGGAGGCCCGCTTCCAGCCGCCGGAGCCGTCGAGCTTCGCCGGAGCGGCCGGCGGCAATGCGGCCAGCCTCAAAGACCTGTTCGAGGTGTGCGCGGCGGAGGGTTTTTTGGTCCACGTCTCCGGCGACCTTTATCTGCACGCCGAGGCCGACGCCGCCATGCGGCGGATGGTCGCGGAGCGGCTGGCGCGGCAGGGCGGCGGATTGACGGTGGCCGAGATTCGTGATTTACTCGGAACAACGCGGAAATACGCCGTGCCGTTGTGCGAGTATCTGGATCGCATAGGAGTCACGCGCCGGGAAGGCGATCTGCGGCTGGCGGCCGGCGTGTGAGCGCGGCATAGGGTGTTCTGGGCGCGAATCGCATTTGAGAAGGGGCCGCCGCGGCAGCAATCATGGGCGAAAACCCGTATCGCAATCTTCCGGCCGTCCATGACGTTCTCGCCGCGGAAGCGCTGCGGGCCGCGGCGGCGCGGCATTCCCACGACCGGCTCGTCGCCGCGGTCCGGGCCGAGCTTGCGGAACTCCGTGAACATATCTGCGAAGGCCTATCCGTCGACGGCCGTTGCGACGTCGAATCGACGGCCCGCCGCGCGGCCGAGCGGCTGGAGCGCGACATCCGGCCGCGGTTGCGGTCGGTCGTCAACGCCACCGGCGTCGTGCTGCATACCAACCTCGGCCGGGCGCCGACGGCGGAGCCGGCGGCGCGGGCCGCTTACGAAGCCGCGCGCGGTTATCTCAATTTGGAGCTGGACCTGGAAACGGGCAAACGCTCCTCGCGGCAAAGCGCGGTGCGCGAATGGATCTGCCGCCTGACCGGGGCGGAGTCGGCGACGGCGGTGAACAACTGCGCCGCGGCGACGGTGATCGTGCTGCGGGCCGTGGCGGCGGGCAAAGAGGTGATCGTCTCGCGCGGCCAGCTGATCGAGATCGGCGGCGGCTTCCGCATCCCGGAAATCATGGCCGTCGGCGGCGCCGTGCTCCGTGAAGTGGGCACGACCAACATCACGCGCCTGGCCGACTATGAGCGCGCCCTCGGCCCCTCCACCGCCGCCTTGATGCGCGTCCACACCAGCAATTATCGCGTATCCGGATTCACGAAATCGGTTTCCATGGCCGATCTGGTCGCGCTGGGCCAGAAGTACGGCGTGCCGGTGATCGACGACGTCGGCAGCGGGGCGCTGTTCGACTTCGGCCAGCTGGATCTGCCCGGCGAGCCTCTCCCGCGGGACAGCATCGCGGCCGGCGCCGACCTGACGCTGTTCAGCGGCGACAAGCTGCTCGGGGGACCGCAGGCGGGCGTCATCGCCGGACGCAAAAAATGGATCGATAAGATCGAAAAAGACCCTCTCATGCGGGCGTTCCGCCTGGACAAGATGACGCTGGCCGCCCTGGAGACGACTTTGCGGCTTTACCTCAACGAGGAGCAGGCGGTGCGCGAGGTCCCGGTGCTGCGGTTGCTGGCGATTCCGGCGGAGCAGCTGCGGCGGCGGGCGGAGACGCTGGCGGAACAGCTGCGGGCGACGCCGAATGTGACAGCGTCGGTGCGCGAGGATTCCGCTTATGTCGGCGGCGGATCGCTGCCGGATCGGGCGCTGCCGACGTGGGTGGTGGAGATCGAGGCGGCTGGCGTGAGCGACGCGGAATTGGCGCGACGGCTGCGGATGGGCGACCCGCCGGTGATGGGCCGGCTGCAAGGCGGCAAACTGCTGCTGGACGTGCGGACCGTGTTTCCGGAGCAGGAGGCGGCGTTGATTCAGGCGATCATCGACGCGACCCGGACAGCGTACTAAAATAGCACCAAAAGGTGAACAGCATCATGCTTACAGCTGTGGAGCTGCGATCCTTGCTGAACGCGCAACCGTTCGTCCCATTCCGCTTCATCCTGAGCGAGGGCGGCGCAATTGAGGTCAAGAGTCGAGAGCTGGTGACAGTTGGTCGTCACTGGGCGCTTGTCGGAGTCCTTGATCCCGAAGCCAAGGATACGTTTGCGGACCGATGGGCTATCGTCTGGTACATGCACGTGACGCGGGTTGAGAGTCTAACTTCGGGGGCGCCGCCTCTTTTCCCGCCGCCAGGGCCCGCCGGGTCTCTCACGCCGTCGGCGGTTTGAGCAGTGGTCGCCCCAGAAAACAGCCGAACCACGGCGAGCCCCGCCGTGGTTCGACCTCGATGACAACCGATTGTCACTTCCTCTGCTCGATATTCTCCTTCGGCTCGATGTTCCAGATGCGGACGGTCCCGTCGGTCGATCCGCTGGCGAGGTATCGGCCGTCCGGGCTGAAGGTCACGGCGATCGCGCCGGTCAGCGACAGGATTTCGTTGTTCGTGGCCACGTCCCAGACTCGAGCGCCATAGGTGTTGACGGCCGCCAGGCGGCGGTTGTCCGGGCTGAACGCCGCCGTCGCGGCCGGGAAGGGATACTCCCTCATCTTGCCTGTCTGCTTGCCCGTGGCGGCGTCCCAGACCATGAGCATGGCGACGTCGCTGTCGCTGTAGCCGCCGGCGATCAGCTTGCCGTTGGGGCTGTACACCGCAAAGCTGGCTGGCTCATCGGCGTTTACCAGCGATTTTCCGTTCGCCGCGTCGCACACGGTCAGGTGGGGCGTATGCTGCGGCAGCGCCAGCCGGCTCCGATCGGGGCTGAACGCCGCCACGCTCAGCCGAGCCGGACCGACGTCGATGTCCGACAGTTCGCTCACGTTCACGATCGCCCTGGCCTCGCCCGTCGCCGCGTCCCATCCGCCGATCCAGCCTTCGTCGATCGTGCCGCAAGCGTATACCAGCGTTTTACCGTCCGGAGTGTATTCGACCGCCTTGAATTGGCCGGGCGCCTTGTGCTTCGAGTCGTCCTTGAGCGTAAGCACCTCATTGCCGTCGGCTGTGTTCCAGACATGGATCGGGCCTGCCGGCGACCAGCCGACCAGCCGCGTTCCATCCGGGCTGTAGATCAGCGCCCGCATCTCGTCGATGAGCGGCGGCTGAGGCGGAGTGGGCGGGTTCGCCGGTCCGGGGCCGCCGGGCGGCGGGCCGGGAGGAGCAGGCGGCTTCACTGGTGGACCTCCCCCTGGCGGCCGGCCCCCCCCCGCTCCCATGCCGGTCGGCTGCGGTCGCGGCGGGCGATCGTCCTTCCAGTGCAGGGTTCGCACCTGGCGGCGCTCCTTTATGTCCCAAATCGTCGCATCGCCGATGGAACCGGCGGTCGCCGCATAGGCGCTGTCGGGGCTGAAGGCGCAGATCGGACCGCCGTGAAGGACGGCGTAGGCGTCGCCGTTGCGGTCGGCGGGGCTGACCTGGAGCCAGCCGGCTTGCAGCATCACAGCATGGGCGTCGTCTGCGTTGTGACCGGCCTGGGTGCGGTGCAGCCAGTAGAACCACTCGAAGCCGCGCAGATCGACGCCGTCATTTCGCGACGGCCGCAAGTCATCGAGCATCCGCCCGACGGCGTCGCGATCGGATTCGTCCCAGGCCAGCTGGATGCGGCTGAGCTGGGCGTCGTAGTGATTGGCGCGGGCGCTCGCCGTCTCGGCCCGGAGCGGCGGGTCATAGCGCCCCACCGCGGCGAACCAGCAGACGGCGCCGATCACCGCGCCGATCAGCAGCAGCACGGCCGCTTTCAGCATCGCCGCGCCCCGGCCGCTTCCCGCCCCCCGCGCCGCGATCGGCTTGCCTTCCATGTAGCGAGCCAGGTCGTCCGCCAGCGCTTCCGCCGAGGCGTAGCGCTTTTTCGGGTCTTTCTGCAGACATTTGAGACAAATCGTCTCGATAGTGGTGGGCACCTTGGCATGGACCTTGTGCGGCGGCGTCGGCTCCTGGCCGACCATTTGCGCGACGGCGCCTACCGGCCCGGCGCCCTGGTACGGCGGCCTGCCGGTCAGCAGCTGGTAGAGGATCATGCCCAGGGCATGAACGTCCGCCGCCGGGCCGACGTCCTTCGCTTCGCCGAGGGCCTGTTCGGGCGCCAGGCAGCAGGGGGCGCCGAGGCCGCCGAAATCGACGATCTTCGGCTGATCGTCCATGGTCATCAGCACATTGGCCGGCTTCAGGCCGCGATGGACGATTCCGCCCTTGTGGGCGGCGGCCAGCGCCCGCGCCAGCGATTCGACCAGCCCGGCGGCCGGCCGAGCGCGCCACGGTTCGCCGTTGAGCTTTTCGGCCAGCGTGCCGCCGTTGACGAACTCCATCGCGATGAACACTCGACCATTCGCCTCGCCGACCTCGTAGATTTCCGCGATGTTCGGATGCTGAACCTTGGCGACGGTCTCCACTTCGGTCTTGAGGCGGATGCGTTCGGCGTCGGGCATCCTGCCGGCCGCCGGCAGCACCTTGAGCGCGACGAGCCGGTCGCGGTTGACGTCGCGCGCCCGGCAGACGAGGCCGACGCTGCCGCGGCCGACCGGGCCGAGGATTTCGTAACCCGGCACGGTGGGCAATTCGGGCGGGATGCTGTCGGTCACATGGGGCGACGACGCGACGGCGGCTCCGCATTGGGGACAGACGGCGGCGCCGTTGGTCGGCGCGTCGCCGGCCGACGGGTCCCACTGATGCCCTTGCGGGCACGTGAGCAAAACGGACATTGGAGGCCTCCCACAGAAAGTATGTATGAAAACGAAGCTCGGCGAGTCGCCGGGCGTATGCTGGCGGTGCAGATAGCATATGGTTCAAACGCCGGGATTAAACCCCGGCGCCAGACGATAACTTGCGAACGGCGCTGCGGGCCGCGATAATGCCGGCTAGGGAGGGCCGCACCATGCCGCTGCACGACTGGACCGACGAACGAGGCTGGGACAGCGTTCACCCGATCTGGTTGACGTACCTGCTGGAATATGTGCAAGAGCGACTCCCGGAAGGATACAAGGCGTTTCTGGGCGGCGTACCGTCTTTGACGGTGGACTCGTGCAACGGCATGCCGGACGTAAGCGTCCGCCAATGGGGGCCGAAGCCCCCGGTCGAAAATGCTGCGACGGACGCCGCCGGACTTGCACCGGACCTGGAAGCAAACGTCGTCGTCCGCCTCGATCCGCAACGTGCCGTCCACATCGATTTCCACGGTCAGCTCATCGCCGCCATCGAACTCGTCTCGCCGCGCAACAAGGACCGTGCCGACTCCAAGGAGACGTACGGCAACCGCTATTTAGGCTATCTTCGCCTGGGCGTGCATCTGATGCTGGTCGATGTGCTGCCGCGGCCGAAAGGCTTCTCCTTCTCGGACGTCATCACGAGCGGCCTGGGCCTGGACCTGCCGCCGCTGCCGCCGCCGTTCGCGGCGACGTATCGCGTCGGCGAGGTCGTCCCGCTCGGCGATGACATGGGCAGCCTGGTGGGACTGTGGCGCCGCCCGTTGCAGGTCGGCCAACCGCTGCCCACGCTGCCGCTGCCGCTGAGCGTCCACCGGGCCGTCGTGATCGACCTGGAAGAGACTACCAGCGGGCGGCCAAACGGGCGTATCTGGATTGAGGCGGCCGCTGCTCGCGCGGTCCGCCGTCATTCTTTCGGCTCGACGTTCCAAACGTGGATATTCCCCTCGGCATCTCCGCAGGCGAAGAACCGGCCGTCGGGGCTGAACTGGACGCTCTTCATGCCTTTTAGGGATAGCACTTCGTTCTGCGTGTCCAGGTTCCAGACGTGGACGCCGTCGGCGGTCACGGCGGCGACGCGGCGGCTGTCGGGGCTGAAGACCGCAGGGTACGCAGGCGAACCGACTTGATTCAACGTGGCGACCCTCTTTCTGGTTTCCGTATCCCAGACGGCCAGCGTTCCATCCTTGTGATTGCAGCCGGCGATCAGCCGGCCGTTGGGGCTGAATACAGCGAAAGTGGAGACGATATCAGTATTCAGAAGGCGTTTCCCATTCGTTGCATCGCACACTGTCAGCGTTTCCTCGCCCTTGAACCGTAGGGCGACGCTTTGACAATCAGCGCTGAGAGCCGGGCTTTCACTCAGGCGAATTGCGCCCAATTGATCTGGGGGATGCCCTTCGCCCAAATCGATGGTAGGATTCTGTTTCCGGGTTTCCAGGTTCCATGCCCCGACGATGATCCGGCGCTCTAAAGACCCCCGCGTCTTGGGGTGTGCCACGCAGTAAGCCAGGGTTCGGCCATCGGAACTGAACTGACAGCCTAGGATCTCGAAGGCAGGGTCCCCACCCGCGGACCCCAAACTAACCTCCGGTCCGGCACCGACGCCGGACAACCAGACCACAGACGACCACGGCAGCCAATGGGCCAGACGATCCTCCCTAGGACTGAAAACTAGACCTAGCCCAGAACTCGAACCGGTGATAGTACGCTCGACCTGCCGGCCCTTTACATCCCAAATGGTCACCATCTGTTGTGGTCCGCCAAGGGCCGCTAGGTGCGCGCCGTCGGCGCTGAAGCTGAACTCGGGAGTGCTAAAGAACGGCCGACGGTTTGGGAAGACGGCATGGGCGTCGGCGTCGCCGCTGATATCCCAGGCCTTCGTTTCGTCCGAATCGCTGCTGATGAGATGCTTGCCGTCGGCGGTGAACGAAACGTCGGTGACCTCGCCCTTGTGCCCTCGGATCGTCTCGACTTCCCTCCAAGTGTTCGTGTCCCACACTATTACGGCACAGTCCTGGCAGCCCGCCGCGATCCGCTTGCTGTCGGGAGTCCAAGCTACACACCTGGGCACGGTGCCTACCGGCAGCAAGCGCTGGACTTCGCGCCCGGTTTCCGCATCAAAGAGAAAGAGCCCTAAGAGAAACGTCCCCGGGTCTGTCCCGGGCTCATAGAACTGGGCAAAGATCTTGCCGTCGGGGCTTAGGGCCGATCCGGAGGGAATCATACCCGAACATAAAACGGCCATCTGGCCAGTATCCGGATCGCAAACAGTCACATGTTCTTTGCCATCGATTTGGGAATGGCCGCTCCAAAGCAAACGTCCCGTATTCGGCCGGAAAACCAAGGTCATCGACCGGCTAGTAATCGGGAAGGGGTCGCTCAGGCGCAGCTCGGATACCGTCGCCAACGGCCCTTGTACCGCAAAACACGCCAGCGCGCCGGCTATGCTCGCGCCTGAGAACACACTATTCGGGTGGGGCCACCGGAACGTTGAGAGCGGGGTTCCTGTTTCCACGTCCCACACATGAGCTGTTCCATCGGCGCACGTACCGGCCAGCCGTTTGCCGTCCTGGCGGAATTCCATGGCATAGATTTCAACTGGGCATTCCCAGCTCCGCAGCAGCTTGGCACCGGCCGCTTCGTATAACCGGAGCAGGGAACCCGTCTTCGTTCGATCGGCAGTGGCTCGGAACCGACCATCCGGACTGAAAACCATGCAGCCGATCCCTTGCGGGTCCGGTGGAAGAGTGGTAATTTTCGTTCCAGTAGCCGCGTCCCACAAAGTAAGCCCCCGTCCTTGAGCGCCTTTCATGAATGTGGCAAGATGCCGCCCGTCTGAATGGACGACACTTTCCTCAGGGAGCGTGTAAATCGGGGTCGGTTTCCGCCGCTGCCAGAAATACCACTCGAAACCGCGCAGATCCGTCCCGCCCGTTTGCGCCGGACGTTGGCTATCGAGGAGTTTAGGAATAGAATTTCGGTCATTAAGTTCCCATGCCACCTGGATGCGGCTCATCTGAGCGTCATACAGCTGGCGGCGGAGGTTCAGAGCCTGATAATTGACTTGCCGATCCTCGTCGCGCAGCTGATCGGCTTGCGCGCGCAGCTTATCCGACTGGTCGCGGTTTTGCTTTGCCTCATCGCGGTATTGCACAGCGAACCACGACGCCACGCCGACCCCCGCCGCCAGCGACAGGAACTGCATCGCCGCCAGCCATGCCACCACCGGGTTGCGCTTGCACCAGCGCCAGCCGCTCCAAGCGACCCACCCGCCGCGCCGTGATCGGCTTGCCGTCCAGGTACCGCGCCAAATCCTCCGCCAATTCCTCCGCCGAGCCGTACCGCCGCCGCGGCTCCTTCCGCAGACATTTCAGACAGATCGTCTCCATATCGCGCGGCGTCTTCGGCTGCAACTGCCGCGGCGGGACCGGCTCTTCCGACACGACCTGGAAAATCGTGTCCATGACCGTCGCCGCCTTGAACGGCGGTCGGCCGGTCAGCAGTTCGTACAGGATCGCGCCCAGCGCATACACGTCCGCCGCGGGGCCGACCTCCTTGCTCTTGCCGCCGGCCTGTTGGGGGGCCATGTAGCTGGGCGTGCCGAGAATGGCGTTGCTCTGCGTGGGGCCGGCCGCGTCGTCCAGCTTCTTCGCCAGGCCGAAATCGGTGACTTTCGGCTGACCCTCCGCCGTCAGCAGCACGTTGCCCGGCTTCAAATCGCGGTGGACGACGCCGGCCTTGTGGGCCAGATGGACCGCCTGCGCCAGCGTCTCGACCAGCCCCGCCGGCGGCCGCGGTCGCCACGGCGTGCCGTCCAGCTTCATCGCCAGGCTGCCGCCGTCCACGTATTCCAGCGACAGGAAGGGACATCCATTCGACTCGCCCACCTCGTAAATCTGCACGATGTTGGGATGTCGCAGCTTGGCGACGGCCTCCGCTTCGGTTTTAAAGCGGGCGCGGTCGGCGTCGCCGGCGTGGCCGCCGGACAGGATCATCTTCAGCGCCGCCATGCGGTCGAGGCCGAGCTGGCGGGCCTTGTAAACGACGCCCATGCCGCCGCGGCCCAGCTCGCCGAGGATCTCATAGCCGGGCACGGTCGGCCGTTCTACGGCGTCGGCGGCTTGCGGCGACGGCGGTAGGGTAGCGGCTTCCGACGCGGCCGGGGCGGCGCCGCATTGGGGGCAGACGACGGGGCCGTCGGCGGCGCCTTGCTGCCATTGATGGCCCTGGGGACAGGTGAGCGGGATGGACATCGGCGTTCTCCCGCAAGGAATAATCGAATGCGCCGCTTTGGCGAGCGGGGGGGGCGTCAGCCCCCTGATGGAGCGAAGAATCAGGGGGCTGACGC
>DATKHW010000734.1:0-12612 GCA_035546275.1 Gemmataceae bacterium | reverse complement strand
TTTGCGTCATGGTTGTTCGGTTTGATGTGCGTCGCTACAGGACAGTCCCCTGCGGGAGCACGTCGTCGCGCCGATCGCCGCCGTCCCGATCGTCTCTCTCCCCTCCGGCTGTCGCGGACCCGCGCCGGTGCGGCCGGGGCTTGCGATTGCGGGCAAGAGACAGGTCGATCCCGTCAACGGCGTCAGCGGTTGCGTTGGTTCAACGGGCGCCGGTGCAGAAGAAGGCGGCCCCGGCGCGGGCCGCGTCCGATAGAGCAGCCAGCGCCAGCGCCGAGCCCGCCAGGCCGGCGCCGGCGGCGAGCACCGGGCCGGCGACGTAGGCGGCGACGGCCGACGTCAGCCCGACCCCCAACGCCGCCAGCGCCGCGAAGCGGCCCTTCTGGCGCTGGAGCCACCAGGCCGTGGCCTGGCAGCCCGCCGCCAGAGCCAGGCCCCAGCGGCTGCTGCGCGAACGCGACGCTTGAGCCTGCTTGGACGACGACGGCTCGTCGGCCTGGTCGTCGGCTTCGTAAGGGTTGGGTTCCTCGTCGTAGCGGTGCTCCTGCCGGTATGCGGAATAGTAGTCTTCGTCGCGCGCGGCCCACGGGTCGTGGTAGTTCGGCTCGTCCCACGGACGGGACGGGCGGCGAAACGAGCGAGAGTTTTCAACCGGCGCTACGGCGGGATGGACCAGGGCCTCGCGGACGGCGTCCTGCGCGGTGCTGGCGACGCTGCCGCCCACGGCCTCGGCCACAGCCTCGCGCAGCCGGCCGTGCAGACGCTCCAGGGTGTCGCGCAGGCGGTCCAGATGGGCGGACAGGGAGCGGGCCGTCCTGGCCGCCCAGGATTTGAATCGACTCATGAACGCCTCCTTCCGGGATGTGGCGTGGGGGCGAAGTAGATGCGCAAGGCTCACGGGCCAAGGCGGAGCTGCTGGAGCGACTGCATCGCCGCCTTGACGGCGCGGCTCTGGCGACGCTGGTGCTTGAGCGCCGCCAGCAGCCGCATGGTGCGGGCGCCGGCGTCGTGCAGCACGCCGCGCAGGGCCTCCGTCTCGGCGATCACGTCCTCCAGGTCCCACTTCTCCACCTGCGGGTCGCGGACGCGGTCGTCTTCGGGGCGATGGCCGTTGCTCGGGGGTGGGGGCATGGTCAGGATCTCCTTTTCGGGGGGTCGCGAAGAAGGCCGTGGAGCCGCCGGCTCGCCGGGGCCGATGTGCAAGACGTCCGCGCCAGGCGCGATCGCCAGCTTCGTATCGAGCGGCATCCACAGGTAAGTCCGGGTCGGGTCGCGGCAGACCAAAGGAACGTCGGGCGATGCGACGACCACCTCGCGGAAGCCGAGCGTCAGCATGCGATGAAGCAGGCGGCGCGGTGTGCAGATTCGCACCCGTGGGCCGGTCACGCGGCAACGGCCGAGCGGCACTTCGGCGACCTGGTCGGACCCCTCGGCGCGGGCGCGGACGGCCGGCGGCCTGTCCAGGTCCAGCGTGACCGGGGCGTTGAAGTCGCACGCGCCCGGCAGCTTGGGCAGCGCTGACTGGAGGAACGCAGCGTCCTCCTCGACGAACACGAGCCGCGACGCGTTGGGCGGCGTCCGCGGCAGGACGGCCTGCACGTCGGGGAAGCGTCCGTTGGAATCCAGCGCCAGCAGCAGCGTCCACGGACCGGCGCCGACGGCGACGTGGTTCCGACTGCGGCCGATGCGGACGTCGTCCTGTTCGGCCAGCTCGCGGCAGCCGAAGGCCGACACGCGCACCACCAGCAGATCTTCCGCCCACGGGAAGGGAAAGCCTCCCTGCACCAGCAGCTGGCTGCCGTCGGTGCCGACGACCTCGCCGCGCTGGCCGCGCAGCTGGACGCGGGATAGCGCATAGCGCGCCGACTCCTTGGGCGCCGTGCGCGCCGCCTCGTCGAAGGCGTGCAGGAACGCCGCCGGCAAGGGCGTCCACTGGGAGGGCGGCGCCGGCAGCTCGGCGACTTCGTTGGGCGGCGTCGCGTCGAAGTCCAGGGTGCGCGGCAGGCCGCCGTCGTCCCAGCGGGCGCGGCCCTTGCCGGCGCCGACGTTTTCCAGCGTCACGACCGCGTCGCCGCGGCCCTCGACCTCGCCCAGCACGTCGCCGGGGAAGGCGATGACGTCGGCAGGCCACTGGCCCGGCTGGTGGTAACGCAGGGCCGCTTCGAGGCGCACCGCCTGGAGCGTCAGGCCGCCGTCGCCGGCCTTGCACAGGACGACGGGCCAGGTCCGTCGTCCCTCCAGCTCCAGCACGGAGCGGCGCAGCACGGTTCGGAAGGACCGCGCCAGGGCGCGGGTCAGCTCGATCACGATCATCACCTCGCTTTCGGGTGGGAGTCGTTGGGGGAAAATGACCGGGCGAATGAATAGCCGTCAGGGTGTTCAATCCACCCTCCAGTCGGCGTCGAAAATCTCCTCGGGCGAATCAAACGTTTCGTGCGGCAGAGCGAACAGCTCCTCCTCCGCGGCGGGGAGCAAAAAGAGATTTGTTAGGTACACTGTAGCGCTGAGGCCGGTCTTGCCGGAGACGCGCCAGGCGTCGTAAAGGACGCCGTACTCCGGCTCGCATCCGGGCCGGCGCCGCATGAGGGCCAGGAACGGCCAGGTCGGCCACAACGACGGTTTGGCCAGGAAGCGCAGGTTGCGCGAGCGTTCGCTCTCCGCCAGGATCGGCGGCATGGGATCGTGCTCCTTGGGTGAGGGGATGGGCGAAGGGCCGGCTCCGGTTGTGCTAGCGCGACAGCCGGACGCGGGCCTTGTCGAGCGAAGGGAACTGGCGGACGGTCTGCTCGGCGGCCCGACGCAAGGCGGCGCGGAAGCCGGCGTTGTTCAGGGTGCGGCGAATCGCGTCGTCCTCCGCGGCTGGCAGGTTGCTTGGCACAAGGATGGAGACGTGGAATTCCTCCATGAGGACGTTGCGGGCCACGAGGCCTCCTTTCTCCGGCCCGCACGGCGCCGCTCTCCCGGCCTTACGGCGAGGGGACGCGCCGCCGTGAGGCCGGTGTCGTTGGGGGGAAAAGGCAACGAAGAATCGCTGCCGTTGTGGACGGGGTCAGGGCGCAGACGGTGCGGCCGGCCAGTGCGCTTCCAGCCAGGCGCGTTCGGCGTCCAGCGCCTGCGACCGCAAGGCGTAGGGTCCCAGCTTGGGGCCGCCCACCGGCGCCAGGTCGGCGCACCACGTCCCGTCCGCCTCGGGCTCGACGTGACTGGCCCGCCGAATCGAGACCACGCCCAGCAGCGCCAGGTCGATGGCCTCGCTGTACATGCAGTGAACGCCTCCACGGGGATCAACCCGCAGTTGCATGGTTGCCTCCGTTGTTGCCGGGTTGGGGCCGGACGATGCGGCGGCGCGGGGCGTCCACCACCAGCGCCTCGGTCAGGACCTGCACGCGGCTCATCTCCGTGGCGATCCTGCGCCGCAGCCCCTCGTCGCAGCGCAGGTCCTGCGCCTCGACGCCCCGCACCATCTGCTGCGCCTGCTCCACCAGGGCGTCCAGCTCGGGGTTGCTGCGTACGTTGAGCCGCCGGAACTTCTCGAAGAACTCCGAGAGGTTGGCGACGGCCGAATCGCGGAACACCTTGCGCTGGCCTCCCTCGGCGTCGGACAGGCGCTCCGTCAGATGCGCCGAGAGCCGGGTGAACTCCACGGCGAAGGCCTGCTCGGCCAGACGCACCGCCTCGTCGAAGCGGGCCGCCACGCGCTGACGTTCCTGCTCGTACACCTCGGGCGCGATCCGCATCAGATAGCTCGGCGGCTCGACGCTGGGGAAGTCCCATTCGACGCCGAACAGGCCGCGCACTTCCAGCGGGTAGTCGCCGGGGTCGTAGAGCCGCCCCAGCCGGCGGCGGGCGTCGTCCTTGATGTCGTCGTAGGCGGCGTCCAGGCCGTTCTCGGCCTCGGCCAGCTCGTCGCGGAAGCCCTCCATTGCATGGACGAACGACTCCACGTCGGCCTGGCGGATGAGACGCAGGCCCGGTTCCGTGTACGGCAGGGTCAGGCCGCGCCAATAGTTCCCAAGCCGGGTCCGCACGGAGGCCAGCCGGCGCACGGGCTCGTGGCGGCTGTCGATCAGCTTTTTCCCAGCGGTGAGGAGCCGGGCGTCGGCTGAGGCGACAGCCCCCATCTCCTCCTTTTGCTGAGCGGTTAAGGCGCGGTGGACGCCCCACCAGCGCAGCCGCACGCGCACGGCGGCGGCGATGCGACGCAATCGCTGGGCGGGATGTTCACTCTCCAGCGGCACGTCGGCGACGTTGAGCATTGTCATGGAACCTCCTGGATGGATCACCCTTCAAGACGCCTGCCGCGGCCCGGCGTCGCCGCCCAGCAGGAAGAGCCTTTTGGTGCGCTTGGGGACCGGATTGACGTGCCAGCCGGCCGAGCGGATCGCTCCCAGACCGGACTGAATGGCCTCGATCACCTGGGCCTTGTACTCGTCGCGGATGGCTTCCAGGTACGCCGTGGGGTCGGCCGGGCCAGCTTTCATCAGCTTCCGGGCCGAGCCGTAGCCGCCGTAGACGTGGACCGTTCGCGCCTCGGCGTCCAGGACGTAGACCCACTCCAGGTCGCACTGGTCGCCGAAGGCCTGGGCCGTGGGCGGCCCGCGGAAAAGGGCCGGCGTCCCGTCCTTGTCGTCGAGCCTCATGCTCATGCCGTGCATGCCCAGGCTGGCCGCCAGCAGGGCGTCCGCCAGGCACTTCGCCGTGACGGACTGCACTTCCGGGTGCAGCGTCCGCCAGCGGCCCTGCCAGCGGGCGAGGACGTTCTGGGCGACGGCGATGGCGTCGGCGATGGTCGAGAGCATCACGTCGGGCGAGCCGTCCCAGTGGCGGTAGAGGCGGATCGTTTCCTTCTGCGCGTCGTCCTGGGTGTGCCGGCCCGTGACTACGGTGATGGACCGCGTGCCCATGATTCGATCTCCAGGGCGCAGGTGGTTCGGCGGCCGGCGCCGCGCCGGCCGCGCGTTGGTTCAGGGGACGTCGTCGGAGGGGCCGGGCTGGACGCGGCGGCGGTGCGATGCGGCCCTGGGCAAGCGCCTGGCCGCAGCGAAGGCGTGGGCGACGTCGAGCAACGACATGGGATCTCCTTGGTTGGTTATTCCTCAAAAAGCACTTTTGCGAGATTCCGGACGCCCCGCGAGATGGGCGGTGCGGGCGAACGGCGATGCAACGGGAGCAGGCGAGAGAAAAAGCCGTAACCTTGGACGGGGTCGGTCGAGTCGCCGATGCCCTCGGAAAGGCCTCCAGAAGGCTTGGCAAGGCCTCGTTGAGCCGAAAACGGCCCCCACAAAAGCCATCGCGTTCGCATGGGGCCTGGGCGGGCCTGGTGGGCGTTTGGCAGGATGGGGAGGTCGCGGGGGCGGGCGGCTCAGTTGTCGCCGTGGCCGCGCTGGACGCGCCGGCCGGGGCGGGCCGGCCCCTCCCCAGGACGGCGGAAAATGCCAGGCGCCGAGGCGTTCAAACATCTGCCGCTGGCCCACTGGCGCAGGCGTTCCACCTGCTCGGCGGCCGTCACGGCGACAGGTACGACGTGGTGCGCCGCCTGCGTCAGCGTCACGTCGAGCAAAGCCGCCAGCCGGCAGCAGCTCCTTACCTCTGCACCGGTCCAGTCCGTGTCGTCGGGACGGCTCTGGGCGTCGGCGATGCCGAATTGCCGACGATACATGTCCCAGATGACGTCCTTGTCCTTGCCGGCCGGCAAGTCCAAGAAAAACACGCCGTCCAGGCGTTCGGCCCGCGTGAACTCCGGCGGCAGCCTGCTGACGTCGTTGGCCGTGGCGACGAAGAACACGTCCGTCTGGTGGTCGGACAGCCACGTCAGCACCGCGCCGAACAGGCGCGTGGCCACGCCGCTGTCGCCCTGGCCGCCGACGCCCGCCAACCCCTTGTCCAGCTCGTCGCTGTAGAGCACGCAGGGGGCCATCGCGTCGGCGACGCGCAGGGCCTGCCGCACATTCGCTTCGGTGGACCCCACGAGGGATCCGTACAGCGCCCCTACGTCGAGCACCAGCGTCGGCCGCCCCATCTCGTTGCCGAGCGACTTGGCAAATGCAGACTTCCCCACTCCGGGAACGCCTAAGAGCAAAACGCCGCGCGGCCGGACGGCGCGGCCCGGCCGCAGGGCGCGTTTGCAGAAATCCTTGAGGTTGGCGAGGCCGCCCAGCGCGTCGAAGCGCTCGCCGCCCCGGTGCAGGGTCAGCAAGTTGTTCTTCTTGAGAGCCTGCGCCTTCAGCTCCCACAGGACTTCCGGCCGCAGCGCATTGTGGCGCGTCAAGGACAAGGCGTACGCCCCCTCCGCTTCATACCTTGTGAGACCGGCGGCGGCGTCCAGCACGCGCTGGAGGTCCTCGCCCTGCGGCAGGTCGTTGGGGCTGTCGCTGGTCAGCTCGCGGGCGATGCGTTCCAGCTGCTCGCGGTCGGGCAGGGCGTGGTCGAGGACGACGAAGAGCTTCTCCAGCTCGACGGGGATCTGCACTACAGTGGAGAGCACGACCAGGAAAGTGCGGCGCTGCTTGCCGGCGACGAGCTGGGCGAAGGCGGCCTGCACCACCTCCGGGTTGTGCAAGAACCTGTGGAAGTTGTGCAGCAGCAGGAGGGCGGTGCCGTCGCGCTCGGCGAGGGCGGGCAGGGCGCGGAGGGCGGCCAGCGGGTCGCCGGCGGACTCTTGCGCCGCGGCGCCGCGGTCGTCGGGCAGGCGCAGGCCGCCGGCCACGTCCCAGACCGCGACCTTCCACTGGCGCTGCCTGGCGAGCTGGACGATCTCGCGCTCGGCCTCGTCCGGCTCGCAAGTCTGGATCCAAATGCCGCTGCAGGCTGCATGGACGTAATCGGTCAGTTGCTCGGTCAGCGTCATGAGGTGGGGTTCCTTTCTTTTAGAGATCGGGATGGGCGGCAATGCAGGGGCGCAACAAGAAGCCCCGAAAGGCGAGTCGCCTTCCGAGGCCGTTGCGACACGACGACGGTCCTACTGGCGGACGTGCTGCTCGGCGGTCGCCGTCGAGTAGAACTCGCCGGTTTTGCTTTCCTGGACGACGACGCCGAGGGCCTGCTCCAGGAACTTGGCGGCCTGCAAGCAGTCCGCGCCGGCGTAACCTTTCGTCTGCACCGTCGTCTCGCCTTGCGGCGAAACGACGACTTCGATCACTCGCGGCATCAGGACGCCTCCATTTTGAGTATTTGCTTTGCGAGACGAGCGATGGTGCGTTGACTGCGTTCCACCGTACGGAAGGCGCGCCGCATGCGGCCGGTCCAGCGGGCCAGGGCCGAGCGCTCCTTCTCCAGCCTGGCGCGAAGTTTCTGGAGTCGGCGCGTGCGGTTGGGATTCGGCGCCGGCGCTGCGGGCGGCGGGCGCACAAGGCGTCTCCGAGGCATGCTCATCCGGCGGCCTCGATGATCTGGATTTTCACCGACCCATCCTGGAGGGATTGCTCGCTGACCTGACAGCCCCGCTTGCGCGCCTCTAATTTTGTCTTTTCCACCGCGTAAAGTTGGAGAAAGCGGTCCAAGTGCTTCTGCTCGCCCCACCTTTCTGCGAAGTTGTCGTAGGCCACGACTCCCGTCGCCGCGTCGATGACGGCGGGGTAGCGCCAGCCGGGCAGCTGCAACAGCAGGCCCTCGGCCTCGCCGCTGTAGAGTTTGGCCTTGCCCTGCACGGGCGCCGGCAGGTTCAGCCGCGCGCAAGCCGCGGCGACGGCGGCCGGGTCGTGGACCCGGGTCTTTATCGTCACAACATGGGACATGAGGGATTGGTCTCCTTGATTTTGGTGAGAAGGGAACACAGGCGGCGCGTTCGAGCCGGCGGGCGTCACGCGACCCGGCGGTAGCCCTTGCCGCGCTTCTGGCGCACCCGCTTCTCGACGTGCCTCGCGGCCGCCGGCTCGTCGGCGAAGGACTTGACCTGCGTCTGCCCCTCGGCGCCGATGCGGCCGAACCGCACCGTTACCTCGGCGCCGCGGGACTGGACCTCCCAGAACTTGTGGGAGGTTCCTTCAGAGAACTCGAAAAGCCGCGGGGAGGCGAACGCTGCGGCCATCAGACTTCCTCCTTTCAGCAGGGCAAACAGGGATGGTTCGGCGTCCGAGCGGAACCCCGCGAAGACGGGGAAGCGCGGCGCGCCCCGGTCGGACAGCTCCTAGCAACGGAGCGCGATCGTGGCACCGAGGCACTGACGTGACGAGGCTGGCAACAATCAGCACGGTAGAGATTCGTTCTCCGGCAGGCGCTCGCCGGCGTCGTGGACGTTACCCTGGCAGAGAAGCCATTCACGGCGGCAGCGCTGACGCAGCTGCGTGACGCGGCCTGGCGACAGACGGAACCTCGCCGCCGCATCCGACGCCGCGTTGCCCAGCGACAGGAACAGGGCCATTTGCCGGTCGCGCTGGGGCAGGCCGGCGACGAAATCCGGGAAGTCGATGCGGAAGGCGGCGGCGGGCGGGGGCGCGAAGCGGTTGTCCCGCAGGCGCTCCTCGAAGGCGTCGCGCAGGTCCTGGCCGTGCGGCCGAGCGCAGAGGTCGTCGAACGGAACGCGCGTCGAAGACGGTAAGGACTCCAGGCGGAAGCCGCGGCGGCGCTGGGCGGCCGAGGACAGAACGTCTTTGGCCTTTTCTTGGCCGCACAGCCGCCGGCCGCAGCGGACGGCGCGGGCCGCGTACGTTGCGAATGCAGCAGGGAAGTCGGCGGCGTCGCGGCCGCGCTCGGCCAGGCGGCGAAACCACTTCCAGGCGACGGCCACGGCCTCGCTCCCCTTGTCGGCGCGCAGGTCCGGGCAGCGCACGTCGCGGAAGGAAATCTCGGCGTGCATTCGGATGCGGGGCAGGAAAACAAGGAACAGCGTGAAGTTGCGCGGGCGACGGGACGTCGATTGGTTGGGAAGGAGCGGCCAAGGGGACGACTTCCTGGGAGACCGCCCCATCGCCGGGGGGCGGTCGTGTATAGGACCACGTACTGCCCCGCACCGTGCGGGGAATTCGGCTTCGGCGACAATTACGAACGGGCGTCCGCAGCAACGTGGCATTCCGTCGCTTGCGCCCGTGGCCGGATGACCTTGGCAGCTGGCTCCGAAAGCGGCCTGAAGGCCTCACGGCCTCACGAACGGATAGAAAACCGCTCGCGGTCGCCTATTATGACACATTTCGGGTAGTAATTTAGCTTAGTCCGTCGCGGGTGCGTTTTGGTAGGCCGGCGTCCTCGACCCACCTCTGGGCCGATCGGCGCCCTTGCTCCGCGTCACTGCCGTCCTCATATCCAGAAACGGGGTCGCGCCCGCCGCCGTCAACCCGGACACGATGTCCGGCCGCCCGACAAATGCGAGCAGAAGGTCCCCAGCGGTTGCGCACGCTGCGCCGCCGCGTCGGCCGAGCGGACCAGGGAGTCCGTTTCATGGCCGGGACGACGCTCACGGGCTTGCAGTCGGCCACTCGCCGTTGCACGCCTTCCGGGCGATGGGCCGTGCGATTCGCATCGAAGGTGCTTCGGCGTTTCGGCCCTCCGCGCGCTGCGCTCACCGGCTTGGGCGCGTAGGTCAATGTCACCGGAGTGCCCAACATCGGCGGTCGGGCTCAACTCACAGGTCGGGCCTGCTCGCTGTGGATCGTCAGGCTCAGCTGCCGATCTGGTCAGTCGGATTGGAACGACGGCGCCGTCCGCCGAGCGGCTTGACTGGCAGGAAGGGGTAGCGAAAGAAGCCGGTTCCCGCGAGGGGAACCGGCTGGGTGATCCGCTGGGGCAGCGGCGATTTAGTAGGCGACGCTCGTCCGCGGCTTGAAGGAATCAAAGAACGCCTTGGCCTTGGCCGTGACGGTCTCATCGCCGACGACGGTCAGGACATAAACCCGATCATCGCTGGCGATAATTCGCAAGTGCAGGTGGATGGATTCGTAGCCCGTGTCGTCGATGGCCGTGATGTCCTCGCCCGGCAGTCCCGCTACCGTAACCTTGTTGCGGTTCCTCACCTCGGCGTTGCGGAGGACCTCGTCCGCGGCACCGTTGAGGACCAGGTCGGGATGATTTTTCGTCCACTCGCGGAGGTTGGCCGGGATTTCCATCGCGGTGACGGCGTAAAGGCCGGAATCGGTCAGGTCCAAATAAGTCGTCATCCCGTCGCGGACGTCATCCTTGGTCACGTAAGCGTCCGGGAAGGAAATCGAGAACTTTTCCCCAGGCGGCGAAAAGATCCTTCCAGGCGACGGACTGGCGGCGGAAACAGTCCCGGCGACGCCTAAAGCGAACAGGAACATCGCAGCGCACATAAGCTTCTTCATTGCAGAATCCTCTGTCGGCTCGACATGCCGGGACCAGGCCCGGAGCGGAGGGAGAGCCGGCCCCTCCGCTGAAATCGGCTTCTGGCCGGTTCGGGAAGTTCATCATGCCCAAGGCCGACCGACGGCCTTGGGCCGGGGGCCGGCGCGCCGCCGGCCCGTCGGGGGTTTCACTTCTGCGCCACGACTCGGGCGCCGGAGCCTTGCTGGCTGTACCAGGTCATCGCTTCGTCGTAGCTGTAGCACACGTAGACAGTGCACCAACCGTAGCCCTGGTAGTACTTCTGGCAGAGGTACTTGGTGCACTGGTCGCCAGCCTTTAGCGCAGCCGCGGCGTCACGCATCGAATCCGCGTTCGCCACGGCGGGCGCCGTCGCTAGGCCGATCAGCGATCCCAGGAGGATCCCGCCGGCCAGGACGATTTTCCAACACGCGCGCATGGGCGCTGCTCCTTCTTCGGCTCGGAACGCCCGGATCAGGCCCGGCGCGGACGGGGAGCCGGCCCGTCCGCATGGGTCGCCGTCCTACTGGTTGGGGAGATTTCTTGACCCTAGACCGACCTTCGGCCTCGGGTTCTCCGAGATAGGTTCGCGTCCCGCATTAGGAACACGCCCGTAGGCCGACAAACCCTGCCACGAAAAAACCGCGTTTCGGAATGTTTTTGGCGCGACAGGGCGGCCCGCGGTACAATCGCCGCGTCGGGTTTCCTTTTCACCGCAAGGCGTGCGGCCGATGTCGTCCCGCGGTTCCGTCACCCACTGGATCAATCTGCTCAAGGGCGGCGATCGCGTCGCGGTGCAGCCGCTTTGGGAGCGCTATTTCCGCCTCCTCGTCAGCCGGGCCCGCGCCGCCCTCGGCGCCGCCCCGCGCCGGGCCGCCGATGAGGAGGACGTCGCCCTCAGCGCCTTCGGCAGCTTCTGCAAGGGCGTCGAGAAGGGACGCTTTCCCCGCCTCGACGACCGCAACGATCTGTGGCGCATTCTGCTGTCGCTGACTGCGCGTAAGGCCGCGCATCAGAAGCGCGACGAGTCCCGTCTCAAGCGCGGTGGGGGCGCAGTCCGCCCCGAGACTGATCTGCCGGACGCGGCGGACGGCGACGGCGTGCTGGCCCAGGCGATGGGCGCGGAGCCGACGCCCCAATTCGCCGCCGAGGTGGCCGAAGAGTCGCGCCGCCTGTTCGACAAGCTGGGCGACGACGTATTGCGGTCGATCGCCCAGCGGAAGTTGGAAGGCTATACCGCCGAGGAGATCGCCGAACAGCTCGGCTGTGCGCCGCGCACCGTGAACCGCAAGCTCGCCGAGATTCGCGATCTGTGGCGTGCGGAAGGATGGTCGCCGTGAACAAAAACACGGACCGAACCGAATCGCTGCCGCCGGGGTTGGCGGGACGGATCAATCCGGTGTGCGACCGCTTCGAGTCGGAGTGGGCGGCCGGCCGCCGGCCGCGGCTCGAAGATTCCCTTGCCGAGGTTGAACCGGCGGATCGGCCCGCGTTGCTGCGCGAGCTGTTGGTGCTGGAACTGCACTACCGGGACCGGCTGGGCGAGCAGCCTACGGCGGCGGAGTTCTATGAACGTCTGCCCGACTGCTCCGACGTGATCGACGGCGTTTTTGGCGCCCGATCCACCAGCGACACTCCAACGCCGTCCCGGTCGGGCGCGGCCCCGATTCCGGCGGCGGATAGGCAGACGCTGCTCTCGTCCCAGACGCCCGAAGCGTCCCCCCATGAGCGTGCGGCGGACACGCCGGGCGTCACCCCGCCCGTCTCCGGGGACGGCACGGCGCCGGCCATCCCTCCGCCGACTCCGGCAGTGATGCCGGTCGTGCCCGGCTACGAAGTTTTGTGCGAGCTGGGCCGCGGCGGCATGGGCGTCGTTTACAAGGCGCGGCAGATCGGATTCAACCGAATTGTGGCGCTCAAGATGATCCTGTCCGGTGCCCATGCCGGCCCCGAAGACGTGGCGCGCTTCCGGGCCGAGGCGGAGGCGGTCGGCCGTCTGCAGCATCCCCACATCGTGCAGGTTTACGAGGTCGGTGAACACGCAGGCAAGCCATTTTTCAGCATGGAATTCTGCACCGGCGGCAGCTTCGACAGGAAGCTCAACGGCACGCCGGTGTCTCCGAAAGAGGCGGCGCAGTTGGTCGAGACGTTGGCGCGGGCGGTTCATGCGGCGCATCAGCAGAGCGTCATCCACCGCGATCTGAAGCCGGCCAACGTGCTGCGGACGGGGGACGGCACGCCGAAGATCACGGACTTCGGTTTGGCGAAAAAGCTGGACGAGGTGGGGCCGACGCAGACCGGGGAGGTGATGGGTACGCCGAGTTATATGGCTCCCGAGCAGGCCAAGGGCAAGTCGAAAGAAAT
>DATKHW010000733.1:0-4015 GCA_035546275.1 Gemmataceae bacterium | reverse complement strand
ACCCACCCTACAAGTGCCGCAGCGCCCTTTCCACCGCGTCACATGCCGCCCGTACGCCGTCCTCTTGCCGCACCTGTTCGCCGATCTCCGCGGCGCGCCGCCCATACGCCGGTTCATCCAGCAGGCGCCTCAATTCGATCGCGACGCGCTCCGGCGTATAGCGCCGGCGAGAAATGGTGCGGGAAATGCCCAGCCGCGCCGCCCGCTCCGCATTATCCGGCTGATCCCACGCGCACGGCATAATCAGCGTCGGCCGTCCCGATCGCATCGCCAATCCGGTCGTGCCGATGCCTCCGTGATGGACGATCGCCGCGGCCCGCGGAAACAGCAAGGGGAACGCCGCGTATTCGAAGGCCGCCACGCCGTCCGGCAGGGCGCGGGGCCGGTTGCGCGGGTCTTTGAGGATGAGGACGGCCCGGCGGCCGAGCAGCTGAGCGGCCCGGATGCTGGTTTCAAAGAAGGTTCCTGCGTCCGCAGCTATGGCCGTGCCGAGCGTGAAGACGATTGGGGCTGAACCGTCCTCCAGAAACTCTGCCAACGCCGGAGGCAAACCGGCGGCGCTGTCCGCATTGAACCACGGGAAGCCCGTGACGAGGGTTTGCTGGGGCCAATCGCGCTGCTTATCGACGAGCCGTTTCGAGAACAGGGCCAGATGCAGCAACGGCGAAAAACTCTCCGTCAGCGGGTTATGGCTCGGAACGGCGGGCAAGCCGATTTCCCTTCGTAAACGAAACCATGGGTTTGCCGCCCAATACATGGTCCTGTTCACGAAGCGTCCAAACGGTCCCCAGAAAAGAGGACCGAGCGGGCGCAGCGCCTTGGAGAAGCCCGGAAAACCGGGGATCAGGGGCGGATCGCAGGCGGAGAAGAATCCCGTGGGAATGTGCATGGCGGACGCCCAGGGGATTCCCGTCTTCTCCGCCACGAGGCGCGTGGCGTAGGCCGCCATGTTCCCGACCACCAAGTCGGCCCTCTCGCACGCCTCCAGCGTGTCCGCGTAGGATTCGTGCAAAGCGTCCATCAGCATCCGCACGGCCCGGATAATGCCCCAGCGCGGGTGCGCGATCCGGCGCATCACCTCCGGTTGCTCCACCCAGGCGCAGTCTGGACGAACGGCCCGGAAGCCCAGCCCCAATGTCTCAATCTTTCGCCGATAGCATTCGCCCGTGCCGACGATCACGTCGTGGCCGCGCGCCTTGAGGCCCAGACCGAGGGCGAGGTATGGATGCAGATCGCCCAGGGAGCCGAACGTCGTAACGACGATCCGCCGGCCGGAGGGGATGGTTGAAGCTCGATCGTGCATTGCATCCAGTCCCGAGCGCCGACTCATCCCCCGGCGATCTTCGGCAGCGCCTGTTCGACGGCCTTGCGAACCAACCCGTTGGGATCGCTGCTCTGCAAACGTCGAAGCGCTTCCGCTGCGGGCCGGGCGGCCGGCCCGATCTCGCCCAGCGCCAAAACCGCCTGCCGGCGAACCGACCATTCCGGATCGTCCAAAGAAGTCGTTAGCGCAGGAACTGCGTCGCGCGCGTCCGGACCGACCGCTCCCAGGGCAAGGGCCGCCTGCTGCCGCAGCAGGGCGTCGGACGACTGCAACGCCTTCGCCAGCGCCGGAACCGCCGACCGCGCTTCGGGGCCATGTCGGCTTAATCCTTGCGCTCCCTGCACCCGCACCGTCGGATTCGGATCGTCGAGCATCCGTTGCAGCTCGGCCACGCTGCGGCCCTCATACGGCGGCTTGTGCGTGCAGCCGGACGCCAGCGCCGCGACTGTGAGCCATAGGCCGGCCCAGCGCCGTGCCATGAGCGTCTCCTCAATTCCCGTCGATTGCGGGTATTACTTCGCCGCCCGCGTAGGTGGACAGGGCGCGATAAACGCCCGGGTCGATCGCCTGGCCGATCCAGTGGACGGAGCCGTCGGCGTAAAGGAAATTGCAGCCGTTGGGGTGCATGCTGCGGAAGCCGCTGACGTGGTCCTTGCCGGTGACGTTGTAACCCGACGCGTCGCCGCCGATGATGGTCGGCATCCCCGGCCGGCGGTTCATCGGCTCGTCCCGCGGATTGGGCGCCAGACCGTACTGGGCCGTCACGCCGAATAGGCCGGCGTACCACGGATGCTGCGTATCGCCCAGACTAGCCACGGCCCACGCCTGATCCATCACCGGCGCGGCGTCGAGAAATGGGTTGATCGCCGGCTGGGATGGATTATTGACGTCGCCGACCAGGTAAGTCTGATTCCCGCCGGCCGCTTCGCCGACGGCGATGGTGGAAGAAAGGCCATCGGTAATGTCCGTCAAGTGGACGCGGAAACTCGGCGTTGGGCCGAATTGCTGCCCGCCGTTGACGACCGATGAGTCCGCCTGGGCCACGTTGAACAGCCCGCGCGCCGTCTCGGGTATCTTCGAGGGGTCCGATCCGAGACCGGCGTTGGCCCCCTTGCACAGGACGTAGTCGCATGCGGCGACGGTCGGCGGCATGGCGCCCCCGCCCCACTGCTGGGCCAAGCCGGTCAGGTCGATGGAACCGTGGGCGCGGTTGCTGGGACAGTAGTAAATCTTCACCTCTTGGGCGACGGCCGTGTAGTTCCGCTTGTCGTACCACGGCGCGTCGTAATTGTATAAGCGATAGATATTGTCCTGTTCCAGGTACGGCAGCAGATCGGTGAAGCCCGTGTGGTAGGAATCCTGCACGTCCAGCTGCGTGACGAAGCCGGCCGGCAGGTACTGATTGCCGTCGTGAAAGCCGTGCAGCGCCAGCCCGATTTGTTTGAGATTGCTGGAGCAGGCGAGGCGCGAGGCCGATTCGCGCACCCGCTGCACGGCCGGCAGCGTCAGGCCGATCAGCACGGCGATGACGGCGATCACGACCAACAATTCGATCAGAGTGAAGGCCCGGCGAAGACTTCCGTCGCGTGACATGACTCCTCCTCGGCAGGCGCCGTTCCTCTTCCCCTCCCTAATATAGTGACTCCAAAGCCCTCCTCGCTTTCCGGATCAGCCGTGGTGCAGGCGGCTCGCCTGCAGAACCCAGCAGGCGAGCCGCCTGCACCACGGGGCCGCCGCCTTGTGTACAGCCCGTCCGCCGCACGGTAGAATCAGTTTGGCCGAATGAAGCATCGGATACTTCCACGAGATGCGGGAGCAGGAATGGCGGATTTTCAGGCCGTGTGCCAGGTCGGCGAAGTCGCCGAAGGCCAGGGCAAGACGGTGTCGGTGAACGGCAAGCTCATCGCCCTTTTCTGCGTCAATGGAGAGCACCGCGCGATCGACGACACGTGCCCTCACATGGGCGCGTCCCTGGCCGACGGCTATGTCGAAAACGGCGTCGTCACGTGTCCCTGGCACGCCTGGCGTTTCCGCCTGTCCGACGGCGCCTGGGCCGACAACCCCCGCATCAAGATCGGCTGTTACCCCGTCCGCGTCGAGGGCGGCATGATCCAAGTTCAGACGCCGGACCCGCCTCCGAAGCCGCAACCTGGAGTGGCCCCATGAGTCGCAACGGCTTGCCGCGCGCCGCCGCGTTGCTGGCGCTGGCCCCTGTCCTCCTCAGCATCGCCGGCGCCGCTCCGTCCGAGCGGCCGGCGCCGAAGGTCGTCCCCAAGTTCGACGCCGTCGCCGAAACCAGTCTCCTCATGGACGGCCTGAACGACGCCAACTATCGCGGTCTGGATAAACTCCTGAAGCAAAAACCGACGGACGCGGATTCCTGGACCTACGCCCGCGGCCAAGCGCTCATCATCGCGGAAACCGGCAACCTGCTGCTGTTGCGGCCGCCGCGCAACTCCGGCCAGGACGCCTGGTATCAGGATGCGATGGATTTGCGCGACGCCGCCGCCGACCTGGCTCGTAAGGCCGGTCAGCGCGATTACGACGGATGCACATCCGGCTTGAAGATCGTGGCGTCCACGTGCAACAAGTGCCACGAAAAATTCCGCGTCAACACGCATGTCGGGGCCGACGGTCCCTGAAGGACCCGGGCGAGCGGCCGGCGTGAGCCGGCTGATGCAGAGTAATCAA
>DATKHW010000732.1:0-2360 GCA_035546275.1 Gemmataceae bacterium | reverse complement strand
GTCGGAGTCGGCAGAAGGACGAGCCGGAACTCCCCCGTGTCTACATCGCTGAGGCGGTTGACCAAGCGGCGGCGATTGTGGAGCGGATGCACCGACTCTACCTGCGAACGATGAAGGCGTTGCAGGATCGGAGGCGAGGCGGCCCGCCCGTGGTGGTTCGCCGGGCCGGGCAGGTCAACGTCGGGGGGCAGCAGGTCAACGTCTGCGGAGGCGGATGAGCGTTGCGGTTGCGGCGGCGCGGACGCTGGCTCGCCCCAAGGGAAGGAGGTCGGGATGGCCGGACGCCCCAACGCATCGGTGCTGGACGCCCTGGTCCGCCTCCCGGAGAATGGTCACACGCTGCGCGATTGCGCCTCCGGCGTCGGCGTCCACGTCGCCACGGTCTGCCGCTGGCAAGCCCGCGACCCGGACTTTTACAGGCGCATGCGCGAGGCCGAGAACGTTGCCCGACGCATCCACTACGCCAGATTCCCGCAGGGCAGTCCGCGGCCCCTGGAGCGCTGGCGGCGTGATTGCCCCCTATGCCAGGCCCGAGTCGCCGTCCGCACGGCCCCACGCAAGTTATCGGCTGTGGCGGCTGCGGCCGGCAGATCACCGACGCCAGGTCCGGCGTTGTGTTGTGGAACGGCGACGCACAAGACGCCATGCCGGTGTTCGCACACGTCGGCGCGTGCTGTCATCAGGTGGACGCAGGGCGTGACCTACATTCGCAGCCGTTGTCGGCGTGGATGATTTTTCTGTGCAACGGGACGCGGCTGAAGTGGTTGCGCGCCGGCAAGCTGGCCGTGGCGTTCGCGGGCGTGGGCTTGTGAGGGCACCGGATGACGTGGTTCAGCTGGAAATGGGATGGCGGCTGCGGGCGGCGATCGGGATGCTGGCGGACACGAGCAGCACGTCGCGGCTGACGGCGAGCTGCGAGTACGTCGGGCCGTAACTGGTGGACAGGAACTGAACGATACCAGTTGCAAGCGCGCTCTTCGACGGCCTGCGTACCACCGGCCTTCCGGACACGGAATATCGTTTCATTCTGCCACGCGGCGGTCGATCAGACCGGAGCCGGCAACGCCGAAAGCCGAATTGACCTCGGCGTGTCGGCCCGGAGCGTCCTGGGGACTTCGGCTTGCTTGCGTGGGTCGATTTGACCGAGGCACGAGCGCGAAGCTCGGCAACCGCCTCACGCGGCGAAAGATGTCCCGCAGAAAATGCCGTCCCTTGCGTAGCCTGTCCGGTGAAGCGTCTTATTCGACCTGCAAGTGGCCCCATCCTGTTACTGCGTTTTCCTGAATGTCCACTCTGCCCTGCCAAGGTCTTGCTTCCAACGGGCCAGGATTTGACGCGGCCGCATTGGGCGGCCCACTCGACTATGTGTGGGTCATCGTCCTGTACGGCCCGGCGTCGTGGACGTATCCGCACCGACGCGGGCGGAGTCAGGGTTGCAGCCCGGATTGCAAGAGCGCCTCCGCTTCGTCGCCCAGCCCTTGCAAACAGGGACGCAAGTTCCAGGGGAGCGGTTGGGAACGGACCTGTTCCATCGCCCTGGAGAAGCAGTCGTTCGCAGC
Source organism: Gemmataceae bacterium (assembly GCA_035546275.1). Lineage (GTDB taxonomy): Bacteria > Planctomycetota > Planctomycetia > Gemmatales > Gemmataceae > UBA4732. The sequence continues at coordinate 801 of DATKHW010000732.1, read as the reverse complement.
CTTCGGGTCCTTAAGCCGGTAACGGGCCATGGCCAGGAACAGTTTCGCTAACGGAGAGCCGCCTTGGCCTTGCTTCTCAACCGCGAGGTTCAGTTCGCGCAAGGCGGCGTTGAAGTCGCCGGCACGGTAGAGAGCGGCGCCAAGCGTTTCCCGGTAGAACCCATTGTCGGGATCGCTATCGACGGCCTTTCGCGCGAGTTGCACCAGCAGCGCTGGATCATCTACAGCCCGGGGGCGCAACACACACACAAAAACCACGTCATCCGCCGTGGTGGGATTTGCGGTCTGGCCGTGGTCGCGAACCAATTCCGCGCAGACATGCCGGTAGTCGGCCAGATCGCCCTGCCACGAGAATGCGGAATAGGGGGCCGCGGCCGTCAGAGGACTGTAATTATAGGGTGCGGAGAGCGCAGCGAGGGTGCGGGACGCAGCGATCGCCGCAGGGGCCGAGGCGTTCGCCCGCCCGAGCAGGGCGAAGGCGAGTGAGTATTCCACCACGACCGGATGGGGCTGCACTTGGCGAGCCTTCTCGAATTCGTCCACGGCCTCCGCCCACCGCCCGTGCTCGGCGTCAAGACCGCCCAGCGCTTTGGCGAGCCGCCCTTTCACGGTCGCATCATCCGGAGCCTCCTGGAGCATCTGCCGGAGGTGGAAGGCCGCGGCGAACAAATCGCCCGCCTGTTCGCTAGCCCTGGCTCGCTGTTGTCTCCAAACCCGCCAACGAGGCTCGATTTCCTTGGGATCGCGCTTGCCCTCCCAGATGTACACCCGCCCGTCCGCGTGGCCCGAGGCAATTCGGTT
>DATKHW010000731.1:0-5100 GCA_035546275.1 Gemmataceae bacterium | reverse complement strand
GCCCGATAGGTGCTCCATTTGAGAGCGTCCTTGTCGGAGCCGAACAGCTTGGCCCAGCCGTCCTCGCCGAGCTTGTAGATGGCCTGGGCGAAGTAGTACTGCGTGTACTCATCGTGCTGGCCGAAACGGACGTCGCCGACGGGCTGCACAACATTTTTGCAGAAGAGCAGCCATTTTTTGACGATGTCCGAGTTGTAATCGCCGGCGCTGAAGCCGCACGAGATCGCGGCCGAAGTAAGAGCGGGGCGCCCTTCGCCGCCGCCGCCGCCCGCCAGGCTGTAGATGACGCCGGCCGGCTGGACTTTGGTCTCGAAACCCTGGTCGTTGGTCGATTCGCGCAGGTAATTGACGGCCTCCTGAATGGCCTCCGGCGGGACCGCGATGCCGGCGTCACGCGCCGCCCGCAGCGCCTGCACCTGCGTGATCGTCACCGAGCCTTCGTCGAAGTTGTTGCCTTCCCGCGCCGAGACGTAGCCCCAGCCGCCGAGCTTGAGCGCTTTGCCCGTATTGGGATCTTTGAACCGAATCGACTCCCGCTGCGTCTGGGCGTCGTGTGTGAACTTGGCCGCCCGCGTCAGGATGTCTTCGAGGCGCTTGCGGCGGTCTTCCTCCTCTTCCTCGCCGTAGATGCAGGAGAGGAAAAGAAGTGAATAGCCGTGCCCGTACATGTACCGGCCCGCCTCGCCCGGGATGTTCGGGTTGCCGAGCATGCCGTTGGGCTGGCTGCGGGCCATGATCCAATCCACGGTCCGGTGGATGTTGTCCTTGTATTTGCCCTCGCGGATCGTACTGCCCTGCATGAGCATGGCCATGCCGCTCAAGGCCGTCATGGTCATCGGGTACTGACCGCCGAACGCTTCCCAATGGCCGTCCTTGCTCTGCGTCTTGGACAGCCACTCGAGGCCCTTGCTGACGCACGGTTGGTACTCGGCCGGTATCTCGTCGGCCCGCGCCGTGTTGCGCACAGGGTCCAGGCCCAGGAGGGTCAGCCCGCCCAGGCCCGCCGCTGCGGCACAAAGCGCCTCACGCCGCGTCACGCCGCACGGGCGGACGCCCTGTCGCTTGGTCGCACGCATGTCGTCGGCTCCTCTGGGAGAATGCGGGGACACAGGGCGCGACGCCCCGCACGCTTGTTGACGATCCAACCTGGGCTTTCTGACATCCCGGTGCAATCGGGAGAGTTTGGCGCGGCGGGTGGGCGGAACGGCTCGCTGCGAGGCGGCGCCGTGAGTTCATTCAACGTGAGTTCATTCAAGCAGGTGGAATGCGGATTGACAAGAAGAAGAAGGGGAGAAGAGGAGAAAGGGAGATACGGAGAAGCCGTCTCCCTATCTCCCTTTCTCCCCTCATGCGTTGCTGTCTCACGGCGTCGATCGGATGCTTTCCAGGCCGATGCTGATCTGGCTGTTCGGCGCGGTGAATTCGATCTTGCCGTCGCGCCCGTTCAGCTCCAGGTTGCAGAACTGGCCGCCGACGAAGCTGCTGTGCTGCGAGTCCTCGCCGGGGCCGTAGCCCGGCATGATCCGGCTGCCCGTCGCCTTGCTGACGACCAAGAGCGACGTGGTCGGCGATCCTTGCGCCTGAAACTGGTTGAGGTACTTTTGCGTTTGCCCCGTCAGCAGCAGCATCGGCATCTCGGTGAACTGGTTCAGCACCAGCTGGGTGTCCGCCGCCTGCAGCAGCCAGCGCCGCTTCCCCGTGTCGCGCCGGAATGCGTAGATTTCGCCGTTGACGTTGAGGCCGCGGAGGCCCGTGCCGGGCATCAGGTTCGTGCCGCAGCGCACGTTCGCCGGCGGCGGGCCGTTGGGCACGAGGTAAACGTCCAGCGAGTCGGCCAGCACCGTGTAGGTCGCGTCCTTGTCCGGCGGATGATCCTTATCGAAGCGGCTGTTAGCGTTGAGCAGCTCCTTGCCAGTGAACACGTCCACGACGCGGGCCAAACCGCCCTTGTCGTCCAGCTCAACCACGCCGGCCACGTCGCCGTCCTCGGCCTGCATCACCAGCGACTTCGGCGCGAACGTCTGCTTCCACAGGTCCTTGCCGGCCAGCGGATCGTAGAGCCGCAGCGTCGTCGCCTCGCTGTTTTTGTTGGCCGTCAGAATGTTGCGGCCGACGAGGCGAATCCGATCCTCGTACATCTGGTGGAAATCCAGGGCCGGGATCGTTTCTCCGTCGCAGACGCGGAAAATGCGCGTCGAAGCCGGCTTGCCAGAGTCCGACATTTCCACGACGAAAAGGTTTTGATCGTCGCCGAAGATGTGGCTGGACGGACTGACGTCGGATCGCGTCCACAGCACCCGGCCGTTGACTGGATCGACGGCGATGAGGGCGTCGCGCATCTGCAAGCAGACGGCGGCGCCTCCCAGCGGCCCGACGCCGCCCAGGTGCTGCTTGTATTCGTCGGCGTAGACGATCTGTACGCTGCCGTCGTGCGGATCCACCGCCAGAGAGCGCATTGGCGCCGGCTGCGAGGCGCCCGGCGAGCCGTTGACCTCGTCGAGCAGGTTTTTGTGCCAGAGTTCCTTGCCGCTGATCGCGTCGACGCCGATGACGATGTTGCCGACTGGCACGACCACCAAGTGGCCCAGGGTCATGTACGAAAACCTCGGCGTCGGCGTCGGCTGCGTGTTGACCTGCTGCATGCCTCCCGGTACGAAAACCGGCTGCTGGGGCAAGTTGAAATTCTGGTTGAATACCATCTGGAATAGCGGGCTGTCCACGTGGAGCGGCTTCCACCGCTGCTCGCCGGTCAAGCGGTCCGTCAGCTGCAACGTGCCGTCGCTGAAGTGCATGCCCAGCGTTGCGCGCTGGAAGAACGGCAATTGCTCCCCTTCATGGCTGAATTCATAAACCTGCGCCTGGTTGTAATTGCCGCGCTTCTCGTCGGCCTTGAGTTTGCCGGTCACGCCCAGGCGCGGCGGGTCGTCCAGCTGCGCCCACAGCCGCTTGTCCGTGGCGATCTCGTTGAACAGGTCGGCGCCCGTCTTGCCGTCCTGCACCTTGACGTCGGGATAACGGTCGCGCAGCACCCGGTAGTAATAGGCGGCGTCCTCGAGCAGTCCCTTGCGCGTATTGAGCCGGGCCAGGCAATCCACGGCGCGAGCCGATAACTCGCGATCCTCGGTGGGAATCCGCAGCAAGCTGAGCTGGCGTTCGGCGTCGATCAGCGCGGTTTCCTGGTCGCTTTCCAGAAGCTGCTCCGCTAACTGCAAGCGGGCTTCCCGCCCTTCGGCCGTTAGGGAACCGAACATCGACACGAACTGGCGAATTTGGGTCGAATCCTTCTTGGCTTGAATCTCCTTCCAGCGGGCGGCGATGCGGTCCTCCAGCGGTTTGCGCTCCAGCTCGCCGGCGCCGGCCATCATGGAGGCGATGCGGCCCTGCGCCACCACGTCCGGCGCCGCCTTCACCATCGAATCCTCGACGAGCGGCAGCGGCACATTGGGCGGCGCCTCCGCATTGAGCTGCATGTAGAAGTCGAAGGCTTCCGTGAGCTTGTGCTGCCCCTGTTTGCCCTCGGCCATTAGGCACAGATACTGCGTATGCTTGCGCGCCGCCTCCGCCTTCGCGTCGGCCATTTCCTTCTCGGTCGCATTCGGGTCCAGCGGGACGTCCGCGGCGCAGAGGGCGGCGTATTCGTCCTTGTACTTCTCGGCCTGGTCAAAGTGCTGCTGGAAGTCCACGGTCAGCGCGTCGTACAGGCGTTCCTTGGCCCGCTTGATAAGGTCGCTGCGTGCGGGGGCGTTGTGATAGACGGTTTGGAAATCCTGAACGGCGTCGTCCACGTGCGTGTCGCCGGGGCGCTGGTCGCCTTGCTCCAGGCTGAACTCGCCGCGATCGCACAGCCCATTGAGATCATTGGGGTTGGCGGCCAGCGTGGTTTTCATCTCGTCCAGCTTGATCTTCATCTGCGGGTAAGCCGTCACCGACTCGTTGTTCTGCGAGATGATGGAGCCGTCGAAGAATATCAGGTTGCCCGGCGTGGCCGGCTTCTCGCCCGTCTTATCCGGCGGGATGTGGGGCTTGCTGTAGCCGACCACGGCGCCGCGATCCACATCGACGGCGCAGATGCCCGGCCCCTTGCCGTCCCCGATGCCCTCGCGCGGGACGCAATTCTGCAGGGGGACGTAATAGATGTTGTCGCTGGCGGCGCCGAAGCCGGTCGGCAAGCCGGTTTCAACGGCCTCCCACGATTTCTCGCCGTTGCTCAGGTTGTAAGCCCGCACGACCTTCTGGCCGACCACAATCACCTTGCCGTTGACGACGCCGCCGACGTAGAGGTCGCCTTCCTGACGCGGTTTGCTCCAAACGGGCGAGCCGTCGCGGAGGTTGATGCAGTGGATCGATTTGGAGTCGAAGGCCGTGAAAATCACCTTGCCGTCCTGAATGATCGGCGCGCAATCCCTCCAGCCCTGCGGCGGCAGCGTCATCGAAATCTGCTGGCCCGTGGCCGGGTTGATGATGATGCCGCCCGGCAAAACCCGCGCGCCCGCCGGGATGGTGCTGATTGGTTCGGTTCGGTACGGGTAGGCCCAAAGCAGGCTGTTTTGGAGCAGGTCGATGCCGATGACATAGCCTTGGTTGGTGGGGCAAACCAGCACGCCCTCGCCATAGGACAGGTGGGCGGCGTTGACGCGGCGCAAGGCGTCGTCTTCCAGCTTGCTGTCGCGGGAAACGCCCAACGACAGGGGCTGCCCAACGACCTTCGGCTTCCAGGTGTTCAATTCCGTTTTGACGTTTTCCAGACAGATCAGCCGCAATTCCTGCTGCTTTTCGGAGAGTACATAGAGCTTGCCATTGACGGCCAGCGGCGGCCCGAGGAAGAAGCAGCCGCTAAGATCGGGAACGGATTCCTTAGAATTGGGGTTGAAATAGTCCGGAACCCACATGCTCCGGCAGCCGGTGGTCAAGTCGAAAGCCCTCAGGCGATTGTGCGAAATGGCGTCGACGACCTCTTGGGGCCAGCCGTAATTCTGGTTGGGTTGACCGGGAAAGTTCTGCAGACGGAATGACGGCGGCTTGGGCACGACCAGATCGGCGACCGTGTAGGCGCAATTGCCGTCCACGCTGAGCGTTCCGACCGTGGTGTTTTCGAAGAAG
>DATKHW010000730.1:0-7224 GCA_035546275.1 Gemmataceae bacterium | reverse complement strand
CCGGGGCTTCGAAGACTCAGCCCCGGCCACGCGCTTCTGCGACCACACAGACACGCGCTAGCGGCTCTCGCCCTTCTCCTCGTCTTTGAGAAGGCCGTCCACTTCCGTCCAAAACGCCTGCCACTCCTGCCGTTCCGCCGTGGGAAGGTTCGCCAGCGCGCCGGGGTCGGGCACGCTGGACAGGTCGGCGACATGCCGCCCGAACGCCGGCCGCGTCGGGCAGCGAGCGGTCTTCCAGCGCTCGGCTGAAATACGGAACGGCCGGGGCCGGATGGCCAGTGTAGAGACAAAACAGAGCGAAATCGAGCGCCTCGGCCGCCGTCGCCGGCGGTCCTGCCCCTCGGCGTCGTGCAGCGACGCCTGAAAGGCCGGGTATTTCGAGTCCAGCGCAACCGCCTGGCGGAATTCCTCCAGCGCCGCCGCCGGCTTCTCCATCTTGGCCAGCGTGTTGCCGCGGTGGTCGTGATAGGCGGCCAGTTCCGGCCCCGGCGCCGATTTTGTCCCTCCCGGTGGGTCTCGCTAGCGCTCGACCCACCCTGCAAGCTGGCGGCCCAAAACGCCTCAATTCCCCAGGCCGAGGTCCAGGGCGGTCGCGGCGGTCAGCTGACCCCAACCGAGGCCGTCCTCATAGAGCCAGACGCCGTTGCCGAACGCGCCTGCCACGTCGCCGGCGGCGTCCACGGACACCTTGGACGCGTCGGCGCCGGTAAGTCCCTCCCAGCCCGTGGAATCCTCGAAGCGCTCGACGCCGTAGCCGTTGAGGTCGGCCGCCACGATGCCGTCGCCGGCGATGCTCAGCTGCGAGGCGTATGCGCTGGAAAGCTGCTGCCATCCCGTGGCGTTCTCAAAGCGCCACACGCCGTAGCCGTAGAACGAGGCGGCCACGTCGCCGTTGGCGTCCACCGCGATTTGCGAGGCGTTGGCCCCGGTGAGCTGCTGCCACCCCGTGGCGTCTTCAAAGCGCCACAGGCCGTAACCATAGAAATTGGCCGCCACAATGCCGGCGCCGGCGACGCTGAGTTCGGAGGCGTTGGCTCCGGTGAGCAGCTGCCAGCCGGCGGCGTCTTCAAAGCGCCACACGCCGTAGCCGTTGAACTCGGCCGCCACCGTGCCGTTGTCCGCGATGCCGACCAGGGCGGCGTCGGCCCCGGTGAGCTGCCGCCAGCCGGTCGCATCTTCGTAACGCCACAGGCCGTAGCCGTTGAATTCGGCGACGACGTCGCCTCGGGAATCCACCGCGACCTCGGTCGCATTGGCCCCGGTCAGCTGCTGCCAGCCCGTGGCGGCGCTGTAGCGCCAAACGCCGTCGCCGGTGATTTCGCTGACCAGGTAGGCGCCTGAGCTTCCACCGCCGCCGCCGCCGCCCCCGCCGCCGCCCGTGGGCTGCTGGACGCTCTCGGTCGCGCTTTCCGTGGCGTAGCCGATCGTGTTCGTCCGGTCTTGCAAGGAGACGCCGACTGTGAAGTTGCCGCTGGAGCTGTAGGTGTGCGCCCCGGAGACAATGAAATTGCCCGAGCCGTCGACGGAGACGGAACCCGTCGTGGTCGTCCCGTCGCCCCAGTTGATGGTCGCTTGCAGGTTGCCCGCCTGGGTCAGCCCGGCGGAATCGCCGCCCACGGCGACCTCGCCGGAGAACGTCTGGCCGGCCGTCGCGTTGAAGCTCACGCCGCGGACCGTCAGCTCCGTCGGGAACAGGGCCTGGTCGTTCTTGCCGCCGATCTTCTGCACGGCGTAGCTGTTGAGGTAGACGACCTGGCCGTTGGCGATGTCGCCAATCTCGCCCCGCTGCTGATCGTACCATCCCAGGGTCGAGTAGTTGACGTCGGGGTCGGTGACGGCCTCGGCGATCTCATGGGAGGAGGCCATGGTCATTTCGTCGAAGGCGTTCAGGGAGGGGTTGGCGGACCCATTGGGCGCGCCGCCGACGGTGCTGCCGCCGGGGGTCGGGAGGACGGCGTAGCGAATGACGCTGCCGTTAGGCCCGGTGAAGGCGCCGTGGTAGCCGGCGAACTTATTGATGCTGGTGTCGCCGCCGCTCTGTTGCACGGCGACGTTCGGCTCGACGTAGACGACATAGAGGGTGTCGGCGTTGGGGGCCTGCAAGGCGCCGGCGGCGATCTCGGCCTTGAGGTTGCTCTGGATCGTGCTGTCTTCCAGGTAGTTGCCGCTGCTGAGGCTGATGTTCAGGATGCGGCCCTGGGTAGAGGAGCCGCGGCCGACATCGTAGCCGGCTTTGGTGAGCATGTCCATGAACGGGCTGTTGACGAGGTATTGCAGGTAGCCCTCGAACTTGCCGGTTTCCTGAAACAGCGTGGGATTGGCGGACCACTGGTCGCCGTAGTACACGCCTTGGACCTGGACGTTGGGCAGCAGGTTGCCGCCGTAGTAGGAAACCGTCGGCGTTAGGCGGGTTTCGAGGGCCTCCAAGCGCGGCGCCACGCTGGGCCGGGGGGTCTGCTTACGGGTCGATGCGCGCACGCTGAGCATCTTGCGAAGCCAGTTCATGGAGATATTCCTTGGGATTGCGTCCGAATCGCCGGTCGCGATTCGGTTGGATTTGCTATCGCTTCTGCAAGGAAATGACCAATGGCCGTTTGCGCCGGACAGGAAAATGCGGAAAAAAACCGCGGGGATGGAATAGGCGCGCGGGTTCAGCCCCGAAGGGGCGGCAGATAAGAGCCAGGCGTGTGAACGCCTGGGGAGGGGTGCGCTCCTTCCCCCGACCCAGCCCCGGAGGGGCGGCAGAAGGGGCCGGGCCTCTGTCGCCCCTCCGGGGCTGATGAAACGACCAGGGATCCGGCCTGTTCCCAGGCGTTTACACGTTTCCCAGGCGTTTACACGCCTGGCTATTATCTGCCGCCCCTCCGGGGCTGTTCCAGAGGGGCGCCAAGGCACAGGCGCTTGTGCAGATACCAATGGAACGAATGCGGCGGCTCGCCCCGGCGAAACGGCGGCGTCACTGGCGCTTCAGGTGCGCTTCCGCCGCGTCGCGGCGGCGGAGCAGGCCGGCGTTGTTCGGGTCGTCTTTGAGCAGCTGGTTGAGGTGGAAGCGGGCGGCGAACCACTGGCCGGCCTTCTCGGCGTCGGCGGCTTGCTGTTCGTGCCAGAGATGATGCTGCAACGCCAGCCGTTTCGCCTCTTCCTCTGGGCTTTCCTGCGCGATCCACAGCCGCGCCGTTCCGTCGCCGCTCGCAGTGGCGAGGCGGCGGCCGTCGGGGCTGAAGCATACGGACACAACTTGGCCGGTGTGCCCCTGGAGGACGGCGAGGGGCTTTCCGGACTCGGCGTCCCACAGCCGCCCCGTCTGGTCCCAGCTCGCGGTGGCGAGGCGCCGGCCGTCGGGGCTGGCGGACTCCCAGATCGACCAGCACCTGAACGAGCTGCGCGCGGCCCTGAACGCCATCGCGGCGCGGTGGGCGAATAACTTCCGGTACGCCTCCGAGGAGCGGCTGCTGGCCCACCTGAAACGGGCGACCGGCTATAAAAAGACAAGGGGCGATTACCTGAAGGCGCGGGCGCGCGAGTTCCTCAACGCCGCCCAGACGTTCATCGGCAAGGGGGTGTGGCAGTGGCGCTTCGCCGGAAAGTAGAGCGCGTCCTGACCGAGTCGTTTCCGCCGCCGGCCAAGGTCCGGGTCGAAGACCACGACGGCATCTACGGTTCCGTCGTCTCCAACCGCTTCAAGCGAATGGAAATGGTGGAACGCCAGAACCTGATCGGCGAAACGCTGGCCGGCCGCCTGAACCAGGACGAACTGCGCCACATCCAGTTCATCGTCGGGTTCACGCCCGAGGAGGCCGCCGCCCAGACAGGCGCCGGCTGAAACCCGTCCGAAATGCGCCAAGCGCTCGTCGGTCGCGCTGGTGGGTCACGCCACCCCCGACAAAAACGCCACGTCCTCCGGCGTCATTTCGCCCCAGCCGACGCCGTCTTCATAGCGCCACACGCCCGCGCCGGGAATCTCGATCACCACGATGCCGTTGCCCGCAATGCCGATCCCCGTCGGATCGGCCGGCGTCAGCTCCGTCCAGCCGCCGGAATCCTTGTAGCGCCACACGCCCATGCCGCCCAGGTTCAGCAGCACGTCGCCCTGCGAATCCAGCGACATTTGAGAGGGATTGGCGGTCGTCAGCTGCCGCCAGCCGGTCCCGTCTTCGTAGCGCCAGACGCCGTAGCCGGGGATCGCGGCGGCCACAATGCCGTCGCCGGCGATGCTCACCTGGGAGGCGTCGAACGCCGTCAGCTGCGCCCATCCGGCCGTGGACAGGTAGCGCCAGACGCCGGCGCCGGGGACGGCCGCCACGACGTCGCCCTGGGCGTCCACGCCGATCTGCGTCGGATTGGCCGGCGTCAGCTCCCACCAGCCCTGGGCGTCCTCGTAGCGCCAGACGCCGGCGCCGGGGACCTCGATCGCCACAATGCCGGCGCCCGCGATGCCGACCTGCGAGGCGTCCACCGGCGTCAGCTGCTTCCATCCGGTCCCGTCCTCGTAGCGCCAGACGCCGGCGCCGGGGACCTCGACGGCCACGTCGCCGTTGGCGTCCACCACCGCCTGCGACGCGTCGATCGTCGTCAGCTGCTCCCATCCGGTCGCGTCCTCGTAGCGCCAGACGCCCTGGCCGGGGAAGACGACGACTTCATCCTGGCCGGCGCCGAGGGACGTGCCATTGGGACTCGAAATCTCCGCGACCGCATAGCCGTTGAGGCGAACGAAGGGGGCGTTGACCTCGCCGGGAGGGCCGGCGACCTCGGCATGAGTGAGATCGTCGTACCAGCCGTGGGTCGAGTAGCCGGCGTTGGGATCGGTCACGGCGTCGGCCAGCTGCTGCGTCAGGGCCAGGCTCATGGCGTCGGCCGTCGAGAGGGATGGATCGGCCGAGGCGTTGCTGACGCCGCCGTAGGGCGTGGGGATGACGACGTAATGGATGACCGCGGCGGCGCCCTGGGCGTTGGCGCCGAGGAAGGCGGCGTGGTAGCCGCTGAAGGCCTGGCCCGACGTCGTGCTGTTGCTCAGGGCGCCGCCGGGCCCCTGCACGACGACGTCCGGCTGAACGAAGATGACGTAGAGCCGATTCGCATCCGGCGGCTGCAGCGCGCCGTCGCTGATTTTCTCCTGGAGGTTGGTGCGGATGGAGGCGTCGGTGAGGGTGGAAGGAGTCGGCAGCGTGATGGTATAGATGCGTCCCTGCTGGTCGCTGCCCCGGCCGACGCCGAAACCGGCGTCGGTGAGCGTGTCCATGAACGGGCTTTGCACGAGGTAGCCGAGTTCCTGCTCGAAATAGGCGGTGAGCTGATACGGCGTATAGCCCTGGAGGTTCGTCGTGACGTCGTGCCAGCCGCCGCCGTAGTAGATGCCCTGCACTTCGACCTGGGGCAAGACGGCGCCGCCGTTGAATGTAACGCTCATCACATCGCGGCTTTCGAGGCGCTCCAGCCGGAGTGGAACCTGTTGGGGGGGGCGTGGGCGGCGGGGGAAAAAGCGGTTCCGGAACCAGTGCATGTCGTCCTCCATGACAACGTGGGCATGGGCGCAGGGATCGTGCGCCGCCGGCCCCTTCCCTGGGCCGGCCCATCTTAGACGCATCGGCGGCGGCGGCAAAGAGGGATTCGGGGCGTGCGGGCGCCGCCTCTTCCATTACTTTGTCTGATGGTTCCTTCTTCGCCCCGGAGGGGCGACGGTCAATAGCCAGGGGTGAAACCCCTGGAGGCCGACGCCCATCCATTGGTCGTTTCAGAAGCCCCGGAGGGGCGGCAGGGGATGTCCTGCACGCCCCGGCCCCCAGGGGCTCACGCCCCTGGCTATTTTCCGCCGCCCCTCCGGGGCGAAGAAGGAAACGTCGAATACAGCCTAGAACCGCAGCTGCAGCCGCCCCAGGCGCTCCACCGTCTCGGCCATGAGGGCGTCCTCCGCCGCTTCGTCTGCGGCCAGGTACGTCACCGAGAAGCGCAGGAACGGCCCCGCGTCGTCCCACGGCACGCAGCAGACCGACTGCTCCGCGATCAGGAATTGCGACGCCTCCTCGGCGCTGGCGAAGGTGCGCCCGTCGCAACCCATCGGCGCCGGGACATAGAGAAAATAGGTCCCATTCGGCATCTTCGCCTGGAACCCGACCTTGCCGAGCGCGGCGACCAGCTTCTTCAATCGGCGGCGGTACTTTTCGCGGACGCCGTCGGCGATTTCGGGATGGTTCAGCGCCGCCGCGGCCGCCTGCTGAATCGCCATGAATTGTCCCGAATCGCAATTGTCCTTCACGTCGGCGAAGGCCTGCACGATCTTCGGATGGCCGGCGACGAAGGCCATGCGCCAGCCGATCATGTTGAAACCCTTCGACATCGAGTGAATCTCGACGCCGACTTCCTTCGCTCCTTCCACTTGCAGGAAGCTCAGCGGCGGCCCGTCGTAGCTGAGCAGGATGTGGGCGGCGTCCTGCACGACGACGATCCGATTGGTGTGGGCGAAGTCGATGACCCGGCGGTAGAAGTCGCGCGTGGCCGTCGCCCCGGTCGGGCTGTTCGGATAGTTGAGGACGAGCAATTTAGCCCGGCGGCGCACCTCCGGCGGAATCGACGCCAGGTCGGGGTAGAAACCGTTCTCGGCGCGGAGCGGCAAATTATACACTTCCCCGCCGTAATAGGCGGTATGCGTGCCGGCGACGGGATAGCCGGGCGTGGTCATGAGCGTCACGTCGCCGGGGTTGATGAAACAGGCCGGCAGCATGGCCAACGCCGGTTTCGAGCCGATGGCGTGGTTGATTTCCGTGACCGGATCGAGCGCGACGCCGAAGACCTTTTTCAGGAAGCCGGCGGCCGCTTCCTTGAAGGCGGCGATGCCGTTGTCGGCGTAGCCGCGGTTTTCGACTTTGTCCGCCTCGCGCCGGAGCACCTCGCGCACCATCGGATCGGCCAGGTCGTCGTTTTCGCCGATGCCGAAATCGAGCAGCCGGCGTTCCGGATGGGCGGCCAGGGCGGCGCGCTTGGCCCGCTTGATCTTCTCGAATTTGTAGATCTTATTGCTCTTGCCGTACTGGGCGCCGCCGACGCGCGCGGCGAACAGGGATTGGAACCAGGGGTCGGCCGGTGCGGTCATAGCTTGCTCTTGCAGGGGAATCAGGAATCAGGAGTCAGAATAGGAGTCGTGGGACAGGATTCCAATCCTGTCCATCCCAGCGACAGGATTGGAATCCTGTCCATCCCAGCGACAGGATTGGAATCCTGTCCCACGAC
>DATKHW010000729.1:0-7915 GCA_035546275.1 Gemmataceae bacterium | reverse complement strand
CCGGCCGCGTTTGGTATAATTGCGGGGCAACCGAACGGCTGTTCCTTGTTTTGCGACCAAGTGGAGACACCGCCGTGGCGTCGACTGGGGAAGTGCTGGCCCTCGGCTGGCAGCATCATCAACGGGGAGCTTTGCACGAGGCGGAGCAGATCTACAATCAGGTTCTGCAGGCCGAGCCGAACCACGCCGACGCCCACTACCTGCTGGGAGTGATCGCGTGCCAGACCGGCAAGCCGGCCGCGGCCCTGACCCATCTCAAAAAGGCCGTCGCGGTCAAACCGGACCTGGGACCTCTGCATTATCACCTGGGCCTGGCCAACCGGGCCCTGGGCCGGCTGGACGAGGCCGTCGTCTGCTATCGCAAAGCCGTGCATCTCCAGCCGGACCTGACCGAGGCGCACAACAATCTGGGCTTCGCCCTTCAGATGCAGGGCAAACTGGACGAGGCGGTCGGCTGTTTCCGCCAGGTTTTGCGGCTCAAACCCGACAACGCCGAGGGCCACAACAATCTCGGCGCCATCCTGCAGCTCCAGGGCAAGCTGGAGGAGGCGATCGCCTGCTACCGCCAGGCCCTGCGCTACCGGCCGGACTATCCCGAGGCGAGCAACAACCTGGGCATGGCGCTGCTGGCCCAAAGTCGGCAGGAGGAGGCGGCGGCCCGATTTCCGGCCGGCCCCCCGCCCGTGGCGCCGGATTTCGCCGACGCCCACTGTAATCAGGCCGCCGAGTTCCACAAGCGGGGCGAGCTGAACGAGGCCGTCGCCTGTTACCGGCGCGCCCTCGCCTGCCGGCCCGATCACGCCGAGGCGCACAACAATCTCGGCGCCGCGCTGCAGGTCCTGGGGCAGGTCGATGAAGCCATCCAGTGCTACCAGCAGGCCGTCCGCCTGAAGCCCCACTACGCCGACGCACTGACCAACCTGGCCCGCGCCCTACAGGCGCGGGGCCGGCTCGACGAGGCGATCGACAGCTATCACCAGGCGCTGCGATTCCAGCCCGGCTCGGTTGAGATGCACAACAACCTGGGCGCCGCCTGCTGCCAGACGGGCCGGCTGGAAAATGGGCTGGCCGCCTTCCGCCAGGCCGTGCATCTCAAGCCCGATTTCGCCGAGGGGCACAACAACCTGGGCGTCGCCTTGCAGCAGCACGGCGATCTCCCGGAAGCGATCGCCTGCTTCGAGGAGGCGGTTCGTCTCAAACCCGATTACATCGACGCCCGCCAGAACCTCGGCCTGGCCTATCAGAAGCTGGGCCGGCTTGACGAGGCGGTCGCCGCCTACCGGCCGGCCGTCCGCCTCAAGCCCGATTACGCCGAAGGCCACAACAATCTCGGCGCCGCCCTCCAGGTCCAGGGCAAAATGGACGAGGCGATCGCCTGTTACCGCCAGGCCGTGCGCAGCAAGCCGGATTACGCCGAGGCGCATTACAACCTGGGCGCCGCCCTCCAAAACAAGGGACAGACCGCAGAGGCTCTCGCCTGCTACCGCGAGGCGCTCCGCATCAAGCCGGACTACGCCGACGTCCACCGCAACATGGGCATGCTCTTTCAGGAGCAGGGCGATATCAAAGAGGCGCTGATTTGGTTCGAGCAGGCCGTGCGCCTGCAACCCGATTCCCCCGAAATCCACCTGGCTCGTGCCTTCGCGCTGCTGCTCAACGGTGATTTCCGGCAGGGTTGGCCGGAGTACGAGTGGCGCTGGCGCTGCAAGGGATTTCCCACGCCGCCCTTGCAATGTCCGCAGCCGATGTGGGACGGCTCGCCGGCCGGCGGTCGCACCGTCCTGCTTCGCGCCGAGCAGGGTCTCGGCGACGTCCTGATGTTCGCCCGCTACGCCCCGCTGGTGAAGCAGCGCGGGGCCCGCGTCGTCGTCGAATGCCATGCGCCGGTGCTGCCGTTGCTCCGGTCTCGAGCGGGGATCGACCAGCTGGTCGTCCAGGGGGAGCCGCTGCCGAATTTCGACGCGCACGCTTACCTGATGAGCCTGCCCGGGCTGTTCCGAACCACGCTGGATTCCATTCCGACCAGCGTTCCCTACCTCAACGCTGACGCCGCCCTGGTGGAGCAATGGCGGCGGGAGCTGGGCGCCCTGCCGGACTTTAAGGTCGGCATTGTCTGGCAAGGAAGCACTTTACACAAGGGCGACCATCTGCGATCGGCGCCGCTGACGCAGTTCGCCCCGCTGGCGGAGGTGGACGGGGTCCGCCTGTTCAGCCTGCAAGTGGGAACGGGGCGGGAACAGCTGGAGGCCAGGGGCCTCGGCTTCGCCGTGACCGATCTGGGCAAGCGTTTCGAACCGACTTCCTTCGCCGATGCCGCGGCGGCGGTGAAGAGCCTGGACCTGATCGTCACCGTGGATACGGCGGTAGCCCACCTGGCGGGGGCGCTAGGCGCGCCGGTCTGGGCGGCGCTGCCGTTCGCGCCGGAATGGCGCTGGCTGCTGCGCCGCGAGGACAGTCCGTGGTATCCGACCATGCGGCTGTTTCGTCAGAGCCAGCCGCGGGAATGGGGCGACGTGTTCGCTCGGATTCGCGACGCCCTGCGGGAGCGAGTCGCCGAGCGCAGCCGCCAGCCGGCTTGAACGGGATTACGCCGGCCGCTCGCCCAGCAATTCCTCGCGCGTCGCTTGCGCCGTGCCGACCTTGGCCACCACGACGGCGGCGGCGCGATTGGCCAGGCGCGCCGCCGTTTCCAGGGCGGCCCCGGCCGCCAGCGCAAGCGCGGCGACGCCGACCACGGTGTCGCCGGCGCCCGTCACGTCGAAGACCTCGCGCGCCTCCGGCGCAATGTGCAACGGCGGCAGGCCCCGGCGAAACAGCGACATGCCTTCCGGGCCGCGCGTCAGCAGCACGGCGGCGCCGTCGAGCAATTCGAGCAGCCGGTTCCCGGCTTCCAGCACGCCGTCCAGCCCGTCCGCATGAATGCCGCAAGCCTTCCTTGCTTCCTCCGCATTGGGCTTTATTACGGTCGCCGCGCGATACCGGCCGTAATCCGTCCCTTTGGGATCGACCACGACCGGCTTGCCGCCCCGCCGCGCCAAGCCGATCAATCCTTCCGCGAAGCGGCGGGAGACGACTCCCTTGGCGTAATCGGAGAGGACGCACGCGTGGCAGCGCGGCAGCTGCCGTTCCGCCCACGCCAGCAGGCGGTCCTCCATCTCCGGGGCGAGCGGCGACCGGTGTTCATCGTCGATGCGGGCCACTTGCTGACTGTGGGCGATGAGACGCGTCTTGGTCGTGGTGCGGCGCTGTCGGTCTTCGATCAGCCCGTCGGTCGCAACGCCCCGTTCCCGCAGCGCCGCACGGAGCCGCATGGCCGGTTCGTCCGCTCCGACGACGCCGGCCAGGAGCGCTTCGCCGCCGAGACTGGCCACGTTCATGGCCGCGTTGGCAGCGCCGCCGGCGACGTGGGTCCGTCGGCGAACCTCGACGACCGGCACCGGCGCCTCCGGGGAGATGCGCTGCACATTGCCCCAGATGTACTCGTCCAGCATCACGTCGCCGGCGACGAGGATGCGACGGCTCGGAAAGGCGCCCAGCAAGGCTTTGAGGCTTTCGTCCATCATCCGTACTGCTTCCGGAGCGCTTTAACGGCCTCCACTACTTCCGGCCAACTCGCCGCCACGGCGCATGGCCGCGACTCCTCGATTCCGACGCTGGCCGGTCCGGTCAGCACAATCGTGCGGCACCCCGCCCGCCGGCCGGCCTCGACGTCGATCGCCTTGTCGCCGACCAGGAAAGACCGGGCCGGGTCCAAATTCAGCTCGCGGGCCGCTTGCAGCAGCATTCCCGGCGACGGCTTGCGGCACTCGCAGCCGTCTTCCGGGGCATGGAAACAATAATAGGCCGCATCCAGCGCGACTCCTTGCGCCGCCAGGTCGGCCGTCATCCGGTCATGGACCCGGCGCGCCTCGCCGGCGGTCACCAGTCCCCGGCCCACGCCAGACTGGTTGCTGACCACGACCAGAGCGAAACCCCATTGCCGCAGGCGAGCCAGCGCCGCGGCGGCGCCGTCGAGAAGGCGGACGCGCTCCGGATCGCGCGGATAGCCGACGTCATGGATCAGCACGCCGTCCCGGTCGAGGAACACCGCGCGCTTCCTGGCCGATGACAAACGATTCCCCTCCGAATGATTCCTGAATGCGGCGCACGAGGTCGGTAGTGGAGACGCCGGGCAAAAGCGGCAGGAACTCGACCCGGCCGCCGTAAGCCGCGACCACGGCCGCCTCGGGAATGGGCTTGCCGTGCGGCGGGGCGTAATCGGCGCCCTTGCAATGGACGTCGGGCTGCAGCCGAGCCAGCGCCGCCTCCGGCGTCAGCTCATCGAAGAGGACGACGCGATCGACGCATTCCAGGGCCGCCACGAGTTCGGCCCGTTCCGCGGCCGGGACGATCGGCCGGCCGGGGCCTTTGAGCCGGCGAACCGATTCGTCGCTGTTGACGCCGACGACCAGCGCGTCGCCGAACGCCCGCGCCGCCTGGAGACTGCGGGCATGGCCGACATGGAGCAGATCGAAGCAGCCGTTGCTCCAGACGACCGTCCGGCCCGCGCTGCGGCAAGCCTGGCGCCAGGCGAGCAGCTCGTCCCATGCGACGACCTTGGAAGCCGTGCGCCCCGCGACGGCAGCCGCATCGGCCGGAGAGTCGGTCATGTCAAGAACCCAGGCGGCTGGCCGCCGGACGGCGGCGATGCGAAGCTATTGTGGCGCCATGCGCGTATCGTGTAAAGGGATCGGGTCGTTGCGGGACGGCGGCGCCCGGCGACGGCCTCAAAGCAGGAAGAACCTGCGCGACTCCCGCTGGATCGAGACGCGCAGCGGCCGTTCCAGGTCGCGTGCCAGCTGCGCCAGGTCCGCGTCCCGGCCGCCGTCGATGTACAGCCGCTTGCCGCCCGGCCGCCGCAGCCAGATTTGCCGAGGCACGCCCTTGCGGTTGCGGACCAGCACCACGGCCGTCGCCCCATCCACAAGCAGCGTCTCATCCCACCGCCGCCCGGAAATCCCCAGCCGCTGCAGTACGACGCATCCCCCTGAGAGCGGCAGCCGCAGGCCGCGGTAACGGGGCAGGCGCAGGCACGCGACCGCGCAGACGAACGAAAGGGCGCCGACAACCGCCAGCCCTGCCAGAATAAGGAAGCCGAAGAGCGGCACATCACTCTTGCCCACGGTCCACCATAGACTGGTCGAATGGAACACCGCCAGCAGGCTGAAGGCGAACAGCAGCAGGGAGCCGAGGCAGGCCGCCCATGTCGCGACGAGACGGCTAGCGTAATCGAAATCGACCCACCGCACTTCGCCGGAAGTCAGCGTTAGCCGTGTCAGGCGACTGGTGAGCGATGCGTTCCGAGGGAGCACCGGGAAATAAGTCACGGGCAGCCGGAGCGCCGCCGCAACGTCGCGGGCCATCTCCTGCATCCGGTCCATTTGCTTTCCTTCTTGCACGAAAAGCATTCGGCCATCGGCGAGAATCAGTTTCAGCTCCAGGTACGGCCCGCCGCGGTCGAGCGCCCGCAGGGCGACCGCTTCCACGTCCGGCCTGCGATGCTCCCGTTCCCGCGACGGCCCCCACAGGTAGACGCGCCGAAACACCAGCGCCCGCCGCTTCTCGCTCGGCTCCACTTCCAGGCGCGCCCAGCCGAGCAGGACGAGGCGGAACGACAGGGCCGTGCCCAGGCCCCAGCTGAGCAACGCCAGCCATCCGGCCGACGCGGGGTTTCCTCCGGCCGCCCTCCAGAAAGACGACCCGAAGGCAAGGAGCAGCGCGCCGATGAGAAATGCGGCGCCGGCGAACGCCGCCAGCGCGCGGACCCATCGCCAGAAAGAGGACTTAGGCGAACCATCGACGTATACGACGACCCCGTCGCGGCGCTCCCAATGCAGCCGCATGTCAGGGGGTCTCGGACGGCCGCCGCCGCCGCCAGGCATGGCGTCCTCGAATGTTGAGTGCAGCCGCCGATGCTCCGCCGCGCGGCGGGGCGCCTGTCGGCTGATGATCGACACTGCGAGAATATCACATGGGGCGCGCGGTTGCCTTGTCGCTAGGCCCTGCGAAGTTGTGTAGCGCCCGCAACGGGCCATCCCTCCTATCCCCCAGGATAGCGCGTCGCCGCCGGCGCCGCCGTCTCACTGCCGCAAGTACACCTCATAGGTCGCTCCGTCCGGCCCATCCGATTTGCCCGCCGTCACGGTCGGCGTCGCGATCACCGCCTTGTTCTCCTGCACCCGATACTCGAACGGTTTGCCCGTGACCGGGTCGTCCGGCGGCGGCACGTCCGTCACGGCGTCCAGCTTGTCCGGCCATTTGCCGTTGACGGCCGCGTACATCCGCAGGGCCTCGACGCACTCCAAAGCGGCGATCCGCCGGTCGGTGCGGCCGACGACGCCGTACACCCTTTGCACCGACGCGCCGACCGAGTTTCCGACGCCGAACACGCCGCTCAGCTGGCCGCGGAAGAAGAGGCGGTCCACCCGCGCCAACGCCTGGCCGTAGCGCTCCGACGCCTTCTGAAATCCGGGATGGCGCAGACCGTTTGGAGCGTGGACCCATTTCAGCATGTCGTCGAGCGAATCGCGATATTCCAGATAGGCATACAGGCTGACGACCTGGAACTGCGGCATCGCCTCGACCTGCTCCGCCGTGTACTTGCCGCGGGCTGCAAGGCCGCGCTTCGCTTCGCCGACGCCCTGCACCAGGAAAAACGCCTGGCCGACTGTCTCCAGCTCCCCCGGTTGCACCAGCGAAGACTCGCTTTCGAAGCGATCAATGCTCTTGCGCATCTCGTCCATCACAGCCTGGGCCCCGGCCTCCGACAGCGGCGGGCCATCCAGCTTTTTCACCCACGGCATCATCCGATCGAGCATCCGGCTCTCCTGCTCGACGGCCAGCTCGGGATCGAGGAACGGCCGCGCCAGGTCGGTCAGCGCCCAGTACAGGTTCGGGGCGCCGGGCTGCTGAATCAGCGCATCCACCTGGTCGTTCATGATCCGGGCGACGGCCCCGCCGATGAGGACGTGGATCAGCGTCGGCCCCTCGCCGAAATGGCGCGCGGCCGCATAGCCGGTCTGCAACGTCCGGCACGCTTCGTCCCATTTGCCCTGGGCGATCTCATAACGGGCTTTCACCGCCAGCACCACGGCGACGGCGCGGAACACCTGCACTTCGGGCAGCAAAAGGCCGATCCCCTCGGGCCGGTCCTCGATCTGCCAATCGCAATCTTTGCAGTGGGCCGCCAGGTCGATTTCGTGCAGCAGATTGCGAGCCATTTGCACCTTGTCGCCCACCTCCTGCATCGGCAGATTGTTCACGGGCGTGTCCAGCCAATCCTGCCAGTATTCTTGCCGAATCTCTTTGAGCAACCCGCTGTTCTCGACGAAAGAGGCCATGGCGCGATAGTAGAGCGTGGAGGCGTTGCCGGGCGTCAGGTCGCGGCGGTCGGGAATGAGGCGGTACGTCATCGACGGCTTAGGCGCGGCGGCGGGGCCGACTGCGATGCGGAATGGGTCGCCCGGCTTCGGGGCGGCCGGTACGGCGGAAACGACGGCGACGGCGAGGATCAAGGCGACGGCGGCGCGGCGCATGGTTGGACCTCCGAACAGAAGATGTGAGACGGCATGGCGGTTATTATGATACAGGCATGGAGTCCTTGCAACCGCTCGGCGACCAGGCCGTGCTGATCTCCTGCCGCGACGAACGCGCCGCCCTGCGGTGGGCCGCCGCCGTGCGCCGCCTCGATGCGCCGTGGCTGATCGACGTGGTCCAGGCGTATACGACCGTGGCCGTCTACTTCGACCTCGACCGCGTGCGCTTCGCCGATGTGGCGGCCGAGCTGCAGCGGCTGGAGCCGAGCGCGGAATCGTCCCCGAAAAAGGTGTCAGGAACCATTTCCGCCGCGGAAATGGTTCCTGACACCTTTTTCGGG
>DATKHW010000728.1:0-15451 GCA_035546275.1 Gemmataceae bacterium | reverse complement strand
CTCCCGCTCACTCAGACTCTTGAACGATCGCATAATGCTCTTTCTTCTCCTTGCTCCGCCGGCGCGGCCGCCCCGAACGTAGGGATGGGCAGGGTAAGGCTACGAAACGACGTTGGCCGTTCAAGCAGATCAGGCGACCGCAGGCCAGGAGTGCTGTTATCCATCGGCCGCAAGTGAGTCTCGCCGCCGCTCGACCCACCTCGGCGCATCATTTCAGCAGCAGCCAGATAGAGAATCCACCAAGCACCAGAATAAGCAACAGGCCGCGCCCAATTGTCAACCGTCGGGCGATGGGCCGATCGTCGGCTGCGAGGACGCCGGCTAGGAACTCCAGGAGAGGGCCAAGGATGGACATAAAGGAATCGGAGGCGTCAGACGCATCGACCCCTGAGGGATATACTCATTCTCGAATATCGTTAAAAGTCGATTGTAGAGAAAAATGGGGGTGCCACATTGATCTGGGAGCAAACAGCGCGGCGAACAGTCCATACCGGCTCCGGCGCCGCTGACTGACGGCTCCGAGCAATGACGAATGAAGATTCAATTATCCTTGTCCAACCGCGGCCGATCCGGCAAGGCCGGCGCATCCGGCGCGGCCGGTGGGGGTGGGAAATTCGGTTCGGCTTTCGTCGGCTCGGCTTGCTCTTCCCAGGCGCGCATGCGCTCCGCCAGGTCCTTGTCGCTGTTTTCCACATCGAACCGCGATACGTACTTGGGAAACCACACGCCCGAATCCACGTCCCTCTCGAACGCCGTCGTTTCGTACTTCTTGACGCCTTTGTCCTCATAAACGATGAAAAGAATCTTGTCCCCCTTCCAGTCCGCCTCTTTGCGCACTTCCAGCGTCCTGAGCTTCTCCTTGACCTTGGGGTCGTTGCCCAAAGCCGTGAGCTCCATCATCGCCCGGATGTCCTTGTTTTGCTCGATCTGCAGCTGCGAGATTAGGCTGTCCTTCGGCGTCGAGAAGCGGTAGCGTTTCATCCCTCCGCCGAGGGGATCGCGGAAGAGAACCAAGCCTAGCGCCGTGCCGCCTAGGGCGCATCCCAGTCCGGCGAGGATAACCGTCGTCACCCGCAGGAATGAACCGCTGGAGCTGCGCGTCGGTCGAGTGCGCGGCGCCGCCGCCCTGCCAAGGTCGGAAAAGCCGCCCTCAGTCGCCGAGCTGGTGGAAACCGCGTCGCCGGGTGGGGGAACGACAAAGGCATGGTCGCACTTGGGACAGCGAGCCGTGCGGCCGACGTATTCCTCGATAATGCGGATCGGCGTCCCACACGAAGGGCAATGCATGTTGGCGGGCATGGAAGCTCCCGGAAAAGGACGGAACCGCAGGCGCGGCGCGAACGGCTGCGGCGATTCTACGCTAACTCTCGGAATCGCGCTTGGCAATACAAAACAGCGGCCCGCTCGCCGATGAAGTGGTCCACGCGATGCAAAAAAAGCGGCGGCCTGGTGCATCCAAGCCGCCGCTCTCTGGAGAAACGGCCCTTACTTCGCCTGAATCTTCTTAATGGCGTCGGTGACCGCCTGCTTGAACGCCTTGTCTTTTTTCACCTTCTTGCCGTCCGCGGCGTCTTGCAGGGCCGTCACCGCCTTATCTCCCGCCGCCGGCCCGATGTTCCCCAGCGCCACGGCCGCGTCGGTCCGCACGGCGTCGTCTTTCAGCGCGTCCATCAGCGTCGGCACGGCCGGCTTCGCGTCGGCGCCCAGACCGCCCAGGGCGGCGATGGCCGTCTGGCGGATTTCCTGGTCGCGGCCGCCGTCCTTCACCACGGCCGCCAGCGCGTCCACCGATCCGGCGCCGAGCTTGCCTAGCGCGTCGGCCGCGGCTTCCTGGACCTCCTTGTTGTCCTTGCCCGTCTTGAGAATGGAAACCAGGACCGGCGTCGCTTCCTTGGCGTCCGGGCCGATGCTGCCCAGCGCCTGGGCTGAGAATCGACGCACAAATGTATCGGCGTCCTTGAGCGCATGGGTCAGCGCGGCCACCGCCGGCTTGGCGTCGGCGCCGGCGTCGGCGAGGCCCTTGGCGGCGGCCCGTCGCGCGTCCGGGTCCTTGTCCTTGAGCTGCGTAATGAGCGTATCAACGTCGGCAGCGCGAACGCTCGCCGCCAGGCACAGCACTGCACCCACAGCCGCGACCAGCGTCTTCATAAGTATCCCTCGACGACGGTACGAATGTTCAGATGGGGCGTGGCCGGGCGTGGCCGCGACATAGAGAATTCTAGGATATAAGACGCGGCCTTGGGGCTGGCAGTTCCGCAAAGCACGACGAGCCGGAGCGCTTCCCCTATCATTCCACCCGCCAACCCGTACCCCCGGGCCGATCTTCCAGCGTCACGCCGAGGTCCGTCAGGCGCTTGCGGATTTGGTCCGCCATGGCAAAGTTCTTGGCCTTCCGCGCCTCGGCCCGCAGGTCGATGAGCAGCCGCATCAATTGGTTCAGGACTTGCGCCCTGTCCCGCTGCAGTTGGCCCTCCGGAACATCCGTTCCGAGGTCGCCGAGCAATTGCCTCAGGCCGGTTACAAGATTGTCAGGCGCGGGCATCCAGGATACCTGCGCGCTCCCTCCATTCGCGATTCCGCCTGTTGCCGTGTAAGAATAGCTTGCGCCTGCCCGGCTTTGGAAGAGTCCCAGGATGGACGTTAGCTCTCGCAGGACTTTGCTGCTGTCCAGAAAGGCTTCTCGGTCGCTGCTGTTCGCTTGGCCCCCTTCTAGATTTTTGCGGGCGGCGAATCCGTTTAGGAAGGTGACCATGCTGTACAGTTTGCCGATCGCGCCGCCGGTGTTGAAGTCGTCGTCCATCGCGTCCAAGAACTGCTTACGCCAATGGTAGGGACCGGAGCCCACGTCACTCCAGGGGTGCGCGTGCTCGAAGTCGTCACCTTCCTTGCGGGTGGCCGGTGCTTGCAGATCGTAATAGCTGCTTCCAGTGACTCGCTGGAAGAGTTCGAAGAAGCGATAGAACGACTCCATGGCCCGGCGCATGTCTTCCAGCTGCTTCTCGCTGTACTCAATTGGGCTGCGGTAATGCGTGCTGAGCAGCAGAAAGCGCACCGTCTCGGGGCGGAATTTATTCAGCAGATCGACGACGTTGACCACGTTGCCGACCGACCCTGCCATCTTGGCCGTGCCCATCTTCAGCAGGCCGTTATGCATCCAGTAGCGCGCGAACGTCTGGTCGGTGAACGACTCCGACTGGGCCAGCTCGTTCTCGTGGTGCGGGAACTGCAGGTCGAGGCCGCCGCCGTGGATATCCAGCGTCTTGCCGAGGTACTTCATGCTCATGGCGGAGCATTCGATGTGCCAGCCCGGTCGGCCGCGGCCCCACGGACTGTCCCAGGCCGGCTCGCCCGGCTTGGCACCTTTCCATAGAGCGAAGTCGCCGGGGTGGCGCTTGCGGTCGCTCACCTCGACGCGGGCGCCGGCCTCCATTTGCTCCGGGTCGCGATGGCACAGCTTGCCGTAGTCGGCGTCCTTGGTCACATCGAAGTAGACGTCTCCTTGCGAAGCATAGGCGTAGCCCTTTTTGATCAGCCCCGTCATGATGTCGATCATCTCGGCGATGTGTTCCGTCGCCTTCGGCATCCGGTCGATGTCGGTCACATTCAGCTTCTTGAGGCATTCGCGATAATCCGCCGTCATGCGCTCCGCCAACTCCTTGACGGTCGTTCCCAGCTCGCGCGCGCGGACGATTAGCTTGTCGTCCACGTCGGTGATGTTGACGACGAACGTCACCTGATAACCCAGATAGGTCAGGTAGCGTTTGACCGTGTCGAAGATGACGGGCCCGACCATGTGGCCGATGTGGCTGGGCTTGTAGACCGTCGGCCCGCAGACGTACATGCCGACCTTGCCGGGTTGGACCGGGACGAACTCCGTCTTCTCCTTAGTCAGCGTGTTGTAAACGCGCAGAGCCATGACGATTCCTTCATGAGTTAGGGCGCTCGATCAGCACGACGGCCTGGCAGGCCATCGCCTCGGCCCGGCCGATGTGACCGACGTGCTCACCGGTCTTAGCCTTGACGTTGACGGCGCCGGCCGGCAGGCCCACGAGCCGGGCGAGGTTGTCGCGGATCGCTTCTTTCGCCGGCCCCAGCTTCGGCGCCTGGGCGAAGATAATCACATCCAGATTGACCACGCGCCAGCCGTCACGATTCAGTCGGGCGACGGTCTCCGTCACGAAGAGCGCAGAATCGGCGCCGCGCCAGCGCGGGTCGGCGTCGGGATAAGCGTCGCCGATGTCGCCGAGGCCGGCGGCCCCTAGCAGGGCGTCGGTGACGGCGTGCAGCACCACGTCGGCGTCGCTGTGGCCGGCCAGGCCGTGCGAATGCTCGACGCGGACTCCGCCGAGCCACAGCGGCAGGCCGGGTTCCAGCCGGTGAGTGTCGTGACCAATGCCGACGCGCATGGGAAAGCGATCCCCGATCCGGGGGTGGACCGGCCCCGGTCGATGGATTGTAACGGCAAGGCGTTGGGGCGAAAAGGCAGTGTCCATATCGGAGCCCGCGTCGGCGCCTAAGCCGATGCGCAACCGAAATTAGCCCCTTAATGGATTCTCATTGCTGCTTAGAGTCTGTCCCGCAGACCCCTCGCCCCCGTACTTGGGGGAGAGGGGTGAGGGGGCATGGTTTCCTGGGCCAAAAACCCCTCACCCCCGGCCCCTCTCCCCGGAGTACCGGGGAGAGGGGAGAAGCTTATGGGACAGTCACTTACTGAATCCGGCGCTTTGCCGGCCGCCTCGGTCCGCAAGGGCCATGCAGCGGCGCGATCTCGGCTGGACCGTCGAACCGCACAGCCGGCGGCGCCGTCTTGCTTTCACCCTCCGGCCGGCGAAACGGCAGCAGCACGGGTTCGGCTAGCGCACGGCGCTTCCTGCGGCCCTGGGTGCGCTGCTGGCAGTAGAGCTGCTGAAACTGATAGTCTTGCCAGAGTCGGCGGAAACGAGGATGCCGTGGATTGCGGAACAGACCGGCCTGAATGGCCGTGCGAGCTTCGTCGCTGCGGCCGGCCAACCGCAGTCCCTTGACCAGCTTTCGCAGCGCCTCCGCGTCGTCCGGCGCCTCGTCCACGGCTTGCCGCAGCCGGTCGAGTCCCTCATGGGTCCGTCCCAGGCGCAGCGCTAGCAATCCGGCTTCGCTGCGGCATTTCACCTGCTGGGCATCCAACTCCAGCGATCGGCGGTAGTGTTCGTCGGCCTGTTGCAGGTCGCCCCGATCGTCCGCCTGAAGCGCCTTGGCCATGAGCAAGTGATAGCGCGCCGAGTCCGGCCGATGGGCCAGCGCCGCCGCCAGACAGCGGCGGGCCCGGTGGTAGCGTCGGCGGCGGAGGTGGAGTTCGGCCAGGCGCGATTGGGTTTCCTCGGCGGCGTCAGCCGGCAGCTCGCGAAAAGTCGCGAGGCGACCGAGCACGTCTTCGGCGTCGTGGAAGCGGCCGATTTCCTGGTAGTTGCGTCCAAGCGCGAGAAGGCGCTCAACGAGATTCAGAGTGGGGGTCATGGCGCTGCCTCCATGCAGCAAGGGGGATGTGCTCCGCACAACCGCCCATGATAATCTTCCGCCCGGTTCTGGCAAGCGCAAAACGCAACGCACTGCGAGCCGGCGAGCCGCCGGCGCAAGATCGGCGGACCTTGCCGGCGGAATTGGCCCGCCGGCTCGAATAGCTGGTTTTCTCTTAACCACGCACCGACGCCATTGCGATATAGAGTCGGGCCAGGTGATGCCAGGCGCTTGTTTCCGGCACATTGGCCGCGGCCCGATTCAGCGTCTCGCGGGCCGTCGCGGCGTCGCCAAGGAACAGGGCGGCCATGCCGCGGTTGAACAGCACAGGCACGCTGTCGGTCTGCTTCCGCCACAACGCCGCGGCTTCCTCGGGGCTGCCGCGATGCCAGGCGAGGGCCGCCTCTTCATTGGCGTGGACGGCCCGCCATTCAGCCGGGACGGGACGACGCAGCAATTCCGCCGCGGCGTCGAATTGCCGTGCCAGCCGCAAGACGCCGGCTGCCAGCAGCGTCGCGGCGTGGCCGCGGGTCGCCTGCGCCCATTCGACCAAGGCGGGGGCCGCCGGAGCCGGAGCGCCGACGGTGCGGAGAGCGCCGAAATCGCCGCCGGCCAGCAGCGGGTGCAGGTTGCGGACCATCTGGGGATAGTTGCCCAGGCAAAACGTCAGCGCCACGGCCGGTTCCTGATTCGCGACCATCGGCGGCCATTCCGGCGGCGGCGTCCACGTCGCCTTGACCCCAAACAGCTCGGCGACGGCGATGGCGTCGGTCCACGCCTGCTTCGGATCGACCGGCTGGACCGGCACAGCCTCATACGGCTCCACGTCGCCCCGCGGCTCCGCGAAGCCCAGGCCCTCGGCTTGCGCCGCCGTCTGGCCGTGCAGGTATTCCGCAAGCAAATCCGTCAGCGCCGGTTGCGCCGGGCGGCCGGCGGTGGTCGATGCATTGCTCATATGATCGTGCCCTTCCTCTCCCGAGCGATCCGATGGCTGTTCCCGCTTCTCGCACAACGAATGCGCATTTGTACGGAACTTGCGCACATCGCACCGCATGGTGGACAAGCGGCCCATCGGCCGGTATCGTGCAGGTTCGCCGCCTAACTACCCAGGAGCGATCCTCCCATGTTTCATGCCATCCGTCCAGCCCTCGCCGCTCTGCTTGCCGTCGCCGGCGCCGCCGCAGCCCCGGACGCCCCGCCCATGCCGCTTGTGAAAGGCGACCGCATCGCCTTCCTCGGCGATTCCATCACCGAGCAAGGGGCCAAGGACAAGGGCTACGTCACGCTCATCAAGAACGCCGTGCAAGACAAGTACAAAGACCTCGGCGTCGAGATCATTCCCGCCGGCGTCAGCGGCAATAAGGTCCCCGACATCCAGGCGCGGCTGGATCGCGACGTGCTCTCGAAGAAGCCGACGATTGTGGTGATCTACATCGGCATCAACGACGTGTGGCACGGCGAGAAGGACCCGGCCAAGGGCACGCCGAAGGACAAGTACGAAGCCGGCCTGCGCGACGTGATCCAGCGCTGCCAGGCGGCCGGCGCGCGCGTCATCCTCTGCACGCCGAGCGTCATCGGTGAAAAGAACGACGGCTCAAACACGAATGATCCCAAACTTGACGAATATTCCGATATCAGTCGGGCCGTGGCCAAGGATTTGAAGGTCCCCACGTGCGATCTGCGAAAGGCGTTTCAGGATTACGAGAAGGCGCACAACACGGACAACAAGGAGAGCGGCGTATTGACCGCCGATCGCGTCCATCTGAACGATGCCGGCAATAAGTTCGTGGCGGAGCAGATTCTGAAGATGTTCGGCGATTAGCGCAAGCAATTGCGGCTAGAATGTGAGTATGAACGCCAGCCTTCGCGCGCTGCTGTCTCACGTCATCGATTACGCCGGCCTGTTCCCGCCGGCCAAGCTGCCGCTCGACCAGGCGATCCGCAATTACGCACGCGATCGGCAGGAGGCGGACGCCTGGATGCTGGGGCGCTTCGTCATCGCGACGGCGGACTTGGGGCAGCTGGCGCCGTACCGCGGCGGGCTGGCGGCGGGCCTCGTGCCCGTGGGGCTGGCGGCGGTGGGGCGCGGCGGCGACGGGATGCGCTCGGTACAGTTCGGCGTCGCGGACGATATGAAGGCCGCAGCCCCCTTCGGGCCGGCGGCCGGCGGCTTGAGCGTGGAAGTGTTGGAATGCCGGGGGCCGCTGGACCCCGAAACGGCGACCGCCGCAGTGGCGCTCTCCCCACCCCTGACTCTATATTACGAGATTGTTTTTTCAGGCGATTGGCGACCGGCGCTCGGCGCGACGGCGGCGGCGCTTGCGGACCGCAACGCTCGACGACCGAGTTGGCGCCCGGGGCGCGCCGGCCTCAAACTCCGCACGGGCGGCTTGGATGCGTCGGCGTTCCCCACCATCGAAGAGGTCGCCACCGTTATCGCCGCGTGCCGTGACGCCGGCGTTCCTCTGAAATTCACCGCCGGCATGCATCACCCCATCCGCCGCTTCGACGCCGGGCTGAACACCCAAATGCACGGGTTCATTAACGTCTTCGTCGCCGGCGTCCTGGCCCATGCGCGCCGCCTGGATGAGGAGGCTCTGCGAGCCGTCCTAGCCGACGAAGACCCCGACCACTTCGCCTTTACCGACGCCGGCCTGTCGTGGCAGGACCATCACGCCTCCATTGTGGAGATCGCCGACGCTCGCAGGGATTTCGTGACCTCCTTCGGCAGCTGCAGCTTCGACGAACCGCGCGACGACTTGCGCGCCCTCGGCTGGCTGTGAGGACCGCATGCCATGAAGGCCGCTTCGAGCTCGTTCATTCTCGTCTCGCCGGAATCCCATTTTCCGATCCAAAATTTGCCCTATGGCGTCTTCCGCCGGCGCGATGGAGGCGGCGCCCATAGCGGCGTCGCCATCGGCGATTTCGTGCTGGATTTGACGGTGTTGGAAGACAAGGGATTCTTCGACGGCCCTATGCTCGGCAATCGCCGGCCGTTCGGCGCGGGCCGCCTCAATGCGTTTCTCTCTCTCGGCAAAGACGCCTGGACCGAAGCCCGCTCCACGATCAGCCGGCTGTTGCGGGCCGACGAGGCGCGATTGCGTGACGACGCGGCTCTGCGCGGAAACGTGCTGATTCCCCGGGCCGAAGTTGTGATGGAGCTGCCCCTGGACATCGGCGACTACAGCGATTTTTATTCTTCGCTGGAACACGCCACGAACGTCGGTACGATGCTGCGCGGCGCCGACAAAGCGCTGCAACCCAACTGGCGTTATCTGCCGGTCGCCTACCACTGCCGGGCCAGCTCCATCGTCGTCAGCGGCCATGATTTTCCTCGGCCGCGCGGTCAGACGAAACCGGACGGCGCGGACGCACCGATTTTCGGTCCGACGCGCGCCCTTGATTTCGAGCTGGAAATGGGCGCCGTCGTCGGCGTCGGCAATCGACTCGGCGAGCCCATCCGCATCGCCGAAGCGCGCGACCATGTCTTCGGCTTGGTGCTGCTCAACGATTGGAGCGCCCGGGACATTCAGGCGTGGGAATACGTCCCGTTGGGACCGTTTTTGTCCAAGAGTTTCTGTACGACGATTTCACCTTGGGTGGTGACGCTGGAGGCCCTGGAACCGTTCCGCGTCGCCGGGCCCGTTCAGGAGCCGACGCCGCTGCCGTATTTGAGCACGGAAGGGCCGCAGAGTTACGACATTCATCTTGAGGTGCATTTACAGACCGGAAAGATGGACCGGCCGCAGCGGATTTGTGCCGCCAACTACAAGCATCTGTATTGGAGCCTGGCGCAACAAGTCGCTCATCACACTGTCGCCGGCTGCAACCTGCGCCCCGGCGACCTGCTCGGTTCCGGCACGATCAGCGGTCCGACGCCCGACTCGTTCGGCAGTCTATTGGAATTGACCTGGCGGGGCGCCCGACCGCTGACGCTGCCGAATGGTGAACAGCGTTCCTTCTTGCAGGACGGCGACGCCGTGACGTTGACGGGATGGGCGCAAGGCGACGGCTATCGCATAGGCTTCGGCGAAGCAACGGGCCGCGTTCTACTGCCAGCCGTCTAGGAAAGCTCACGCAAAGACGCCAAGAGCCTCTCTCTTAGCGCCTTTGCGTCTTTGCGTGAGATCATCCTCACGGCGTCGGGCCGGCGAACTCGTCGGGCTGCATGGCGATCAGCCGCTGAATCTCGGCGACTTTGGAATCCACAAACAGCACATTGGGGACGGCAAATGTCTCGCGTTTCGCCCCCATTGTGGAAATCTCGATGTCGCCCGATCCCAGGCCGATGATCCAGTGGCGGAACAGGTCGTTGCGGTGCTTCTCAAAGACCATCCCGCGCGTGTCGTAGCTCTTGGCCGACCCGCCGATGAGGAAATCGTGCGTCATCTGGCCTGGCGTGACGCGCCAGTAATTCAGCCGGTCATAGATGAACACGGACACGAACCAGACGATGAAAATCATCGTCGAGAAGCAGACGTAGAAACCCATGTTCATGTGAATCGAGATGAGGCTGAACCACGTCGCCAGCTGTTCCCACCAGCCGAAGTAGAGCGAGAGCACCACGGCCAGCACGGCGAGCAGCACGACCACCACCGAGGCCAGGCCCCGCACGACGACGTTGGTGAACATGATCACCAGGAAGCAGACCAGCGTGAAGATCACGCCGAGGTCCTTGCTGGTGTTGAACCACTCCATGCGCCCGCCGCCCATGTCGATCTGCGTGGCGCCGGGGCCGAAGCGGCTCAGGATGGCCATGATGTATCCGCACGCCCAAACTGGCCACCAGTAGAAGAAATTGGAATGGCTGAAGATGACGACTTCGTTCGGCGCCTTTTCTTGTTTTCGCTGTTCGGCCCGCTTCGCCTCGTGCGCGGTTTCCCCAGCTGGCTCGACAATGACTTGCTGCGGCACTGCGGCCGGCGGCAGCACCATCGGCGGCTGACCGGCGGCGGGTTGCGTGTACACCACAGGCGGTGCGGCGGCGACCGGCTGCTGAACCGGCGTGCCCGCCGGATACGGGGCGTTCGGCGATACCGTGGACATGGCTTCCTCCGAGCAAGAGCGAAGGACCGGGCGCGGCCCATGCAGTTGTCCACAGCGATGCAATTCGCATACCAGGGGCGCGCAACCGTTCACTTCCACCGCGCGCCGTCACTGACCAGCTCGTGATGCGCGCTGTCACATCGCTCCGGCTCGGGGATATAGCTTGCGGCCGGACGCACTTCGCGACGGTTCAACGGAGCAAAATCCTCTCTTGGGAGTCGAACATCATGGGACAGAGGTTAGCAAGAGGTTGGGTCCTGACGCGGGCAGCGGTGTTAGCCGCGGCGCTCGGCGGGCTAGTCAATCTAAGTCACTCGGCGGCGGAGACGACGCCGGTTCATATCAACCAGACGCTGAACGTGGACAGGGCCGGCGTCATGCAAGTACTTATGGACGTGAAAATGGCGGCCGGGCAGTACACGCAGATGAAAGTGAGCAACCCCAATATGGCGGCCCTGCTGCGGCGCAGCCTGAAGGCGCAGCCGGACTGGCTGCCGGTGCAGGATTTCCAGGGGTCCTACGACGACGGCGCCAGCACCGTTCATTTCCAATGGTCGATCCGCGGCGCGGTGCGGCTGACGGCCGATAACCGGTATGAAGTCCCGCTCTACGGCGGCGACGACGCCTACCTCGCTTCCAGCGGCAATGACGGCGCCCTCCTCACCTGGCTCACCCAGACGCCGTTCGGTCAGGCGTCGGTTACGACGCGCGTGGTCCCGCCAGCGGGGTCCAGCAGTTTGGCCCTGGCGACGGCCCCGACTCGCGTGACGTTCCAAGGCCCGTCGGCAGTCGATGGGACCGCAGACCAAAACCCGTTCACCACCGAGCCGGATTTCTTGCTGGATGTCAAACCGCAGGTGATGAGCTGCCTGGCGAAAGCGATGGGCAACCCGCGCTTTTCCGACCTGTGGGTGGCTCGCGCCACGCTGCACAACGGCGGCGGCAAACCGGCCACGGACTACCGCGTCCGCTTCCGCATCAAGGACTACGCCGATGTGTGGAGCGACTGGAAGACCGCGGCCCGCGTCGCGCCCGGCCAGGACGTTGTGGATGCCTTCTTCCCGCTGTTCGACATGACCAAGCTGTCGCAGCTTGAAGGGCCGCAGGAGGCCGACCTGGAAGTCGAGTATCAGTTCAAGGACGCCGACGGCCGGCTCATCCACCAGATCGAGAGCCGACGCCTGAAGCTGCTCGACCGCAACGAGGTGACGCCCGGCGGTCTGCCCGACGACGAGGTCATCACATGGAACGACCGCATGAACTATATGCCCTACGTTTTGTCGGCCTTTGTGACGCACGACGATCCGATCATCCAGCAGGCGGCCGGCATGGTCAGCCAGCGGGCGGGCGGCGCGGCCTCGGCCGCCAATGACGAGGCGGCGATGAAATTCATGGGGGCCCTCTACGACTTCATGGTCGTCAACAAGATCGCCTATCAGACCCCGCCGGTGGGGACCACCGAAGGCGAAATGTTTCAGCACGTCAAATACGGCCGGGATGTGCTGAAAAACAAGGCGGGCACCTGCATCGACCTGGCAATCTTTTATGCCAGCGTTTGCGACGCGGTCGGCCTGGAGCCGGAGATGGTCATTACGCAGATGCCGGAGGGCGGCCACTGCTTCCCGGTGATCCGTCTGCCCAGCGGCCGGCTGGTCCCGGTGGAGACCACGGCGGTCGGCAAAGCCGATTTCCAGAAGGCCCTCCAGGTGGGCCAGGAAACCTACAAGAAGGTGCTGGCTCAATGCCCCTACTGGCAGGTTCGCGTCCGGGTGCTGCAAGGCCAGGGTTGCAGCAGCATCGAGCTGCCCAAGCTGCCGGCCACGGCGCTGAAGGAATGGGACGTGGTCAACCCCGAAACGGCCGTAGCGCAGCAGCAGCCGGCGAACAACAATACGCCGACCGTCACGCCGCCTGTCCCGCCGGCGAACAACAACGGCAACCTGGTGGGCGTGTGGGAGACGGACGTGACCACGAACCAGGGCGAACAGGTGCACCAAGTCATTCGCATGACGGCCCAAGGTCAAATGGAGACGATCATCCAGGACGTGGCGACGGGAAGGTCCATCCGAATGGATTATCAGTACACCTATGCCAACGGCGTCATTACGCTCTTGCAAGGCGGCCAGGTAATGGAGCGCGGCACGATCATGTGGCAAGGCCCGAATCAGATCGTGTATGAAACCCAACAGGGGCGCGTGGTTTACACGCGGACAGGGAACTGAAAGCCGTATAGGGTTGCTGGGGCCGGGCGACAACGTCGCCCGGCCCTTTTCCGTTGCGCGATCGCATCATGCCGCCGGCGCAGCGGAAGGCGGTCATCCACAGCCGCCTTTCGCGCATGGCGGCGGCGCCCCGTCCGCCAGGGGCAGGGCGATCCTGATCTTCTCCCAAGGCGATCCGTCCGCTCCCACGCGATCCTCCGCCCGATCTCTCGACCGATCGAAGACGCCCTTGGTGAGAACGTACCAGCAGAAATAACAATGGTTCGTCGTCGCCCCCGGCAAGGCATTTGGGTCCTGCGCCAGAATCTCGTCGCGGATCGCCGTCAATCCCTCACGAAACACCTTGCCGACGTAGGGATGCTTCCGCGCCCGCCGGATGATCTGCCGCACGGAGTCCTTGTAGATATTGCCGATCGTCAATTGTTCCAGGTCCGAGGCGAAGCCGCAGCACGGCTTCACCTCGCCGCGCGGCGTCACGATCAGCGCCTGGCCCGGCCCTTCACAATAGTCTTCCTCGAACCAGGCGCCGTCCCACGCGCCGGTGAATCGCTCCGCCCGTTCCACGGGCGCCAGATGATTCCAGTTCAATGTGATCGTCAATTCTTGGGAGACCATCAGGAAGCGGCGCAGGAGATCGGACCATTCGATCACAGCATCCAGCTCTCGCGCCAGCGCCTGCACCGGCTCCAGGCCCAGATCGGGCCGGCGACTGGCGTAGGAAAGCGACACGATGTTGTCCCGGCTGAAAACGCGGCGGGCGACGCGGCAAAATTCGGCGGCTTTGGCCGTGTGAGCGCCGTGAAACTTGTCCACGCTCAGGCCGAGTTTGCCGGTGTAGCCGACGGCGGCCAGCGGCGTCAGCACGGCTTCCAGGTGGGCGGCGTCCGTGTACCAGACGCCGTTGGTCATGATCTTGTCGAAGCGGAAGCTCAGCTCGGCGGCGCGGCGGCAAACGGTATGCACAAATTCGGGATACAAAAAGGGTTCGCCCCCCGTTAGGCCGAGCGTGCCGACGCCCTCGGCGTGGGCGTCTTCCAGGAAGCGAAGCGCTGCGGCGATGTCCAGCCGATCGGGCCACTCGATAGGAACGCAGCAATGCGGACAGCTCAAGTTGCACTGATACGTGCCGGCGAAGGAGAGATAGTTGGGACGAAATGTCCGTGTACGACGGCGAACCGGGCGCACATCGCCGCGCGTGCCGGGGGGAAGGCTTCGGACCATCAAGACGACTCCGCAAGAGGCGAATACAACGCTACTATGGAGGAACGATGGGGGCGAGTGGAAGCCGGGCAAACCGCCGTCGTCTCCCATCCGTCTATTGTTACGAGGTTTTCCGCTTGCCAGCGCGCCGATGCGCGTGCGACAATCACAAAGCCGTCCCGCCTCGTCCCGCACTTGCACGGGGTTCCGTATTAAGGAAGAACGCCAATGTCGTGGAGCCTTCGCCGGGTCCTTGTGGTTCTGACGGCCGTCGCCGCCTGCGGAACCCTTGCCTGCCTCCAGACTGCTTTCGCTCAGCGCGGCCGCGGTGGAATCGTCGCGGGGCCGATCGTCGTCAATCCCGGCGCGGGAGCGGCCGGCCTCGCCGGCAGCGCGGAGGCGGCTTCTTTCGACTTGCCCCGCGACACCGACGCCCGCGCCCGCATCGTGGCCGCTCACGAATACATCGAGGCCAAGCGCTGGCCGGAAGTGGTCAAGGCGCTGCAGCTGGTCCTGGACGACGACCACGACAAATTCGCTCCCCTTACGCGCAAGGGACCGGACGGCAAGGAAGTCGAAGTTCCGACCAGCGTCCGGGCGGAAGCCAACCGCCTGCTCGCCGGCCTGCCGTCCGATGGGCTGGAAGTTTACAAGACCACGGTCGGTCCGACCGCCGCCGGGCTGCTGGCCACGGCCAAGGGCGAAGACGTGGCCAAGACGCGCAAGGAGGAGCTGGGTCTCATCATCAGCCGTTATCTGCACACCGACGCCGGCGCCGAGGCGGCCGACCTGCTGGCCACGCAGGTGATGGACGAGGGCGACTTCCGCACCGCCGCCCGCTACTACAGCTTGCTGCTGACCCGTGCAGGCGGCGCCGATTCGCTGCAGCCCGACGTCCTGTTCCGCGCCGCCTACGCCTTCCGCCAAACGGGCGACAAAGCGCATGAAGACCAGGTCTGGCAGAGCACCCGCAGCCGCGGCATCCATGAGATCAAATTCGGCGAGGAGACGCACAGCGTCAGCGAGCTGCAAGATTACCTGGCCAGCGTCGCGCCGGCTATCGACGTCGTCGGTCGGCAATGGCCGTACTTCATGGGCGACGCGAGCCGCACCGACCGCGGCGACGGCGGCGCCGCGTTTATGTGGCGGCGCTGGTCGGAGAACACCACGATCTATCAGACGCCGACCGGCAGCACCAACGCCCCGGAGGACGTTGGCAGGCGTGAGGCCGCCCTCTTCAAGGCGGCGGCGGACAAGCTCTCCGCCGTCAAGCAGCCGGTGCTGCCGCCGCAATTCCCGGTCGCCGCGTTCGTCACCCACGCGACCGACGGCAAAAAGACCGCCGAGGTGGTCTACCGCACCCACTCCGGCGTCGCCGTCCGCGATCTGGGCAGCGGCAAGCTGGAAGGGCTTTCCCCCGTTGAGGGCAGCCTCGAATGGATGATGGACGGCGCCCGCCAAAGCGCCCTGCAGCAATGGGAGCCGCTGTG
>DATKHW010000727.1:0-2161 GCA_035546275.1 Gemmataceae bacterium | reverse complement strand
CCCCCCCCCCCCCCCCCGCCGCTCGCTTTCGTCTTCGCACTTCGCCAGGTATTGCCGCAAAGCCGGCAATACCTCGCTTTTGTCCGCCAACCAGGCGCGGGCGCGGTGCGACAGCTGCTCTTCCTGCTCGGCGGTGATTTCTCCCAGCAGGATGCGCGTGCGGAGAAAGATGAAATAGGTATCCAGTGTGTCAAACATGCAATAATCGTTGATTTCCTGCAAGCGGCCGGCCCGGTGCATCTCGCAGACCTGGGCGCCGGCTATCTCCATCTTTCCGACGCCAGCTGGCCGCCGACCGCGCCGGGCTAGCAGATTGAGTCCGCCGACCAGGCGATAGGCGCCGTAATTGGACAG
Source organism: Gemmataceae bacterium (assembly GCA_035546275.1). Lineage (GTDB taxonomy): Bacteria > Planctomycetota > Planctomycetia > Gemmatales > Gemmataceae > UBA4732. The sequence goes on along the minus strand of DATKHW010000727.1, from coordinate 1,807 downwards.
CCAGTCGAACAGGTCGATGTGGTTGCCGCCGTAACGGTTGCGGCTGCTCTGGAAGTGATCGCGCGCGGAACAGCCGTGGTCGTAGGCCGCCAATTCCATCAGCGGCAGGTCGAAGCCCCGGCCGTTGAACGTCACCAGTTTGGCCCGTGGATAGCAGCTCACGCCGCGCCAGAATTGACGCACGATCTCCGGGGTGCGGAAGGCCGGCGCGTCGAGACAGGCCAGCTGCTGCGGCATGAAGTCGGTGCCGACCCGCAGCACGCACACCGCCACCGGCGTTTGGAACGTCACGGGGATGAAATCGGAGCCGTCGCGGGACTGTTCGCGGGCCTCGGTGCGGGCCTTTTCGACGGCCGCTTCCGGCGTCAAGTCCTCGCCCGGATATTTCACCCGGGCAAGGAGTTGCCCGTCGGGGACGCTTTCGGTGTCAAAGACGAGAAAGGCGGCGGCGGGCCCGGCGGCGGCCGCCGCGGTGCGACGGGCGAGAATCTCGGCGCTGATGCTGTTGGCCATGCGGCTGCCTCCGCGCGCGGGGGACTGCAACCGTCAAGCATGACCGACGCGGATGCCGCCGTCAAGCAATCGAGCCGGCCGGTAGTGGCCTAATTTGAAAAAACTCGCCGACGCATCGGCGGGCGTGGATGCGAAAGCACTTAATAAGCGGGTAGCGTCCTAGATGCAGGCCGCGAGTCTGGTCTTATCTGTTGCCGGTGGAACACGACACGGGGCGAACGGTATGAGCGCTGTTTCCCGCCCGAATTTCTTACGACTTGCCCGACGCCAGTTTGAGCGCGTCCTGATGAAAAGCTTTGCTTTGCGGCTTGCCTTCCTTGTCGAACCAATGGCATTCAAGGAAACCCCTGCCATAACTCTCACTGGCATCATCCATGACCGTCATGGCTGGGCCGCCCGATTTCAGTTCGACGACATCACCGATCTTTAGGTCGTCCACAGCTCGACTCCTGCTCAGTTGCGTTGTGCGGCCCTGGCGTGGTTCAGACGCCAGGGCTGCCTTGCTTGACGCGCCTTAATTGTCGCTGATAGAGGAAGCAGCTTCAAGATACTCAGTCCGCATCAAGTAGTTCTTCCATCGTCCACGGATGCCCAGCGATCCCAGCCGCCATCGCGGGCGTTCCCGGCAAGCTGCCGTGCATCCGGCAGAAGTTGTAGTGAGCGATATAAAGACTCACACAAGCCGCCAAGCTCTCTAGCTTCTTGCTGAACCCGAGCGCCAGGCGGGTGAAGCGGCGAAGGAACGTGCGGATCGACAGGTTGTGCCGCTCGACATGGCTTGTGCATATCTCCCACGGGCTGAATTCGCCCTGCCGACCAGTGCGGACGGCGCTAGTCATTTCCGGCGGTCCGTTGCGGCCGGGCTGTTCGCTCTCTGTGAAGTCTTTAATGATCGTCCCGTAGTTCACAGCGCCGCCGAACGCTCTATCGACCGCGTTGGGATACGCCTGCCAACCGTCCGTGGATATCATCGGCCGCGGGCCGGGCTGGAACAGCGGCGGGACCACAAGCCGGCGGCCGAGGTCATCCATGAGGGCTTCCGTGTTCTCCGTGTTCCGCTTGCCGACGACGAACGACGGAGAACGGCGTAAGCAGGACCGGAGCGAACGTGAGATAGGCCGGATTGGCTTTGCTGAGCTGCCGCCGTGCAAACGCAGACGGCATGGATGAACCCCTGTCTGGTCCGCAACGGTCGTCGGTGCGGCGTCCGGCGGCGCCGAGAGGGGCAGGCAACAGACTCGGCGCCGCCTTGGAGCAGGTGTTCGGAGGGCACACGTGCTGCGCGCTTCGGTCG
>DATKHW010000726.1:0-8600 GCA_035546275.1 Gemmataceae bacterium | reverse complement strand
CTCTGGTGACGCACGCTCATTCCGACCACTGGAACGACCGCACGTTGACCCATCTTCTCCGCCGCGGCATTCCGCTTTATTGCCATTCCAATACGCATTCTCTCTTGCAAGCGTATTCGCCGGCGTTCCTGGCGATGGAAGCGGCGGGGCTGGTGCGGCCGTTTGAACCGTGGCAGGAATTCACGGCGACTGGTGGACTTCACTGCCGGCCTTTGCCGCTGCGCCACGACGGCGGCGGCGCTTTTGGCTTTCGCCTGGAAGGCGGGCGCGACCTGTTCGGCCGGGCCGTGGCGGTCGGTTACGTCGCCGACCTGGGCTGCTGGGACGACGAGCTGGCGGCGGGCTTGGCCGACGTGGACGTGCTGGCCGTCGAATTCAACCACGACGTGGCGATGGAATACGCCAGCGGCCGGTCGCCGCGCCTCATCCACCGCGTCCTCGGCGATGAGGGCCATTTATCTAATGCGCAGGGGGCGGCCCTGGTCCGGGCGGTGCTGGCGCGGTCGGAGCTTGGGCGTGTGCGACATCTGGTGCAGCTGCACCTGAGCCGGCAATGCAATCGGCCCAACCTGGCCCGCGAAGCGGCGTTGGCCGTGTTGGAGGAGCTGGCCGTCCGGATTGAATTGCACACCGCCCAGCAAAACGAGCCAGGAAATCCCTTGCACCTCGGCCCGGCGTCTGGCGCTCGGCCTCAGCGGCAGCGCTCACAACCTGCTTTCCAGCGCCGGCGCGTCGTTCAGAACCATCCCATGTTGCCCGGTCTGGAGCATCATCCTGGATAGCCTAAACCGCAAGGGATTCTGGCATTGCATGGAGCGCCGTCGCGATTATCATCTGCTGGACGATGAAGGGATGAACGGCGCTGCGCCGCGGCGCGCAGAGGAGAAGAGGCGATGCAATCCTTCGCGGTCCAATCGGGCCAGGGCGACTATCCCGTCGAGTTTTGCTCCGACATGACCTCGCTGGTCGCCCAATTGGCGCAGACGGCGAAGGCGGTCGTGGTCGTGGATCGCATCGTGGCCGGCGCTTATGACGCGGCGCTGGCGCCATTGACCCAACGGCTGCCGACGCTGCGGATCGACGCCACGGAAGAAGAGAAGACGCTGGCCGGCGTGGGCCGCGTTTGCGCCTGGCTTCAGGAGCAAAACGCCACGAAGCAGACCACTCTTATCTCCATCGGCGGCGGAATTACACAAGACATTTGCTCCTTCTCGGCTCACATCTACTACCGCGGCCTGCGCTGGTTCTACGTGCCGACGACGCTGCTCGCCATGAGCGACAGCTGCATCGGCGCCAAGTGCTGCATCAACCACGGCAATTTCAAGAACCAGCTCGGCGCCTTTTATTCGCCGACTCAGGTGCATATTTGCGAAGCGTTGCTCGGCACGCTGAGCGAAGACGCCGTCGCTTCCGGCTACGGCGAGATCCTCAAGCTGATGTTCACCGGCTCGCGCGAACACTTCGCCCGGCTGGAGGCCAGCGTCCGGCGCGGCGGGCTGCACAATCCCCAGCTAACCCGGCTTATCCACGACAGCCTGCTGGTCAAGAAAAGCGTCATCGAAGTCGATGAATATGAGACGGGGCTGCGGAGAATCCTCAACTACGGGCACACGTTCGGCCACGCCCTGGAAGGACTGACGGATCACGAGGTCCCGCACGGTCTGGCGGTCGCCTGGGGCATGGACCTGGTGAACTTCCTGGCCGTGCGTCGCGGCATGCTCGCCGAGGCGGATTACCGGGCTGTGCATGATTTCGTCCGCGCCTTCCTGCCGTTCCAATTGTCGCGGCCGCTGCGAGCGGCGGACTTGATCCGTTATGCTCGCCGTGATAAGAAGGTCGCCGACGGCCAGGTCAACCTGATCCTCGCCAAGGGTCCGGGCGAGCTGCAGGTCGTCAAGACTCCCTTCGATGCTCACCTCGAAGCCCAAATCGGCGAATACGTGGCGTCTCACGACGTCTGGGCCGACCGGTGCGCCGGCCGGGCCGCCGCGTGAGGGCCGAGGGTGGTGGCATGATTCGCGTGGCCGAGTATATCGCGCGGGCGCTGGCCGACCGCGGCGCGCGTCACGTCTTCCTCGTGACGGGCGGCGGCGCCATGTTCCTCAACGACGCCTTCGGGCATGAGCCGCGCCTGACCTGCATCTGCAACCACCACGAACAAGCCTGCGCCATGGCGGCGGAAGGATACGCCCGCGTCACCGGGACGCCGGGCGTCGTGAACGTGACCACCGGACCCGGCGGCATCAACGCGCTCAACGGCGTCTTCGGCGCCTGGACCGATTCCATTCCCCTGCTGGTCGTCTCCGGCCAGGTGAAACGCGAAACCTGCGTGGGCTGGTACGACCGGCCGCGTCTGCGGCAGCTCGGCGATCAGGAAGCCGACATTGTGCGCATCGTACAGAGCGTCACCAAGTACGCCGTCTTTGTAAAAGATCCAAAAACGATCCGCTATCATTTGGAAAAGGCATGGCATCTGGCTTCCGCCGGACGGCCGGGGCCGTGCTGGCTGGACGTGCCGATCGATGTGCAATCCGCCATGATCGAACCCGACGAGCTGCCGGGTTATGATCCGGCGGAAGACGCCGTTGCGTGGGACGTCGCTCAGCTGCGCGAGCAGTGCCGCGAAGTGCTGAGCCGGCTGCAGAACGCGGTGCGGCCCGTGGTGATGATCGGCACGGGCGTCCGCCTCGCCGGGGGCATCGACGCTTTTCGGGAATTGATCGACCGACTCGGCGTACCTGTCACCACGACCTGGACCGCCCACGATCTGCTGCCGTCGAACCACCGGCTGCATTGCGGCAGGCCGGGCACCATAGGCGATCGGGCCGGCAATTTCACGGTGCAGAACGCCGATGTGCTTCTGGTGATCGGCTCCCGGCTCAATATCCGGCAGGTGAGCTACAACTGGAAGACGTTTGCTCGCCACGCTTACAAGATTCAGGTGGACGTGGACGCCGAGGAGCTGAACAAGCCGACGGTGAAGCCGGACTTGCCGATACATTGCGACGCGCGGCTGTTCCTCGAAGAGATGAATCGCCAGGCCGCCGGCTTCGACCGGGCCCGACACGCCGGCTGGCTGAGCTGGTGCCGGCAGCGCGTGACGCAGTATCCCGTGGTCACGGACCGGCACCGAACCAGCAAGGGCCGCATCAACCCCTATCACTTCATTGACGTGCTCTTCCGCCGGCTGCACGGCGACGACGTGGTGGTGTGCGGCGACGGATCGGCGTGCGTCGTCACCTTTCAGGCGGCGTGGATCGCGGACGGCCTGCGGCTGTGGTGCAACTCCGGCTGCGCGTCGATGGGCTACGATTTGCCGGCGGCTGTTGGGGCAGCCGTGGCGCGAGGCGGCCGGCGCGTGATCTGCCTGGCCGGCGACGGCAGCATTCAAATGAACATTCAAGAGCTGCAAACGGTCGCTCACCACCAGCTGCCGATCAAGATCTTCGTCCTGAACAACGACGGCTACATGTCGATCCGGCAAAGTCAGATGGCGTTTTTCAAGCGGCGCATCGGCGAAGGGCCGACGAGCGGCCTTTCCTTCCCGGACATGTCGCGGGTGGCGCAGGCCTACGGTTTGCCGACCGTGCGCATCGAACGCGGCGATCTCGCCGCCGCCGTCGAATACGTGCTCGGCGCCGACGGGTCGTTGCTGGCGGACGTGCTGCTCGATCCGGAGCAGGTCTTCGAGCCGAAGCTGTCCGCCAAGCAGCTGCCCGGCGGGGCGATCGTCTCGCCGCCGCTGGAAGACATGGCGCCGTTTCTTCACCAGGACGAGCTGCGCGCGAACCTGCTCGTCCCCGAGGCGGCCTAGCCGTCGCGTGATCTCATAAACCTATCCCGAATGGAGTCGGTATGAACTCACTCGAATGCCGGATGATGGAGATCCTTTGCGAGCTGAAGGACAAGTATCACGTCGTCGGCGTCAAGGCCGAGTTCGAGGCCGAAGGCACGCGCATGGAAGAAGCGCAGCGCCTCAAGGACGTGACGACCAAGGCCGGCCTCGGTATGAACATCAAGATCGGCGGCTGCGAGGCCATCAAGGACATGTTCGACGCCATCGCCTTGGGGTCGGAGCGCATCATCGCGCCGATGGTGGAATCGGCCTACGCGCTAAAGAAGTTCCTGGCGGCCATCAACCTCGTCTACTCCGCGGACCTGCGGAACAACGTCGAGTTCCTCATCAACCTCGAAACCATTACGGCCTGCCGCAATTTTCCGGAGATGCTGCGGCTGCCGGAGATCGAGCAGCTCGACGGCGTCGTCATCGGCCGCGTCGATCTGACCGGCTCGATGGGTCTGACGCGCGAGGACATCAACAGCGGCGACATCCTGATGCTGTCGCTGGAGATGGCGGCGCTGGCCAAGGAGCACGACCTCGACGTGGTGGTCGGCGGCGGCGTGTCGGTGCATTCGCAGCCGTTCTTCCGGGCTTTCCCGCGCGGCCACCTCGACCGCTTCGAGACGCGCAAGATCGTCTTCAGCTGCCCCGCCGCTCTGAGCAACCCCGAGGAGGCGTTCCTCAAGGCGGTCGAGTTCGAGCTGCTTTGGCTGAAGAACAAAAAGGAGTTTTACGGCCAAATTTATCGCGAGGACGACGCCCGCATCCAGATGCTGGAGCGCCGCTACCAGGACGCCATCGCCGCCCTGGGCGAAGGTCGGCGGCAGCTCAAGCTGTCGGCGTAAGTGCAGCCGCGCAAGCCGGCGGACCAAACGACGCCGTTCATTCCTGAACGTCAACGAGAGCGGGCCAAGCGGGGCGGGGGTTCGCAGCCGCCGGAGACAGGCCGATGCAGACCGTTACGAACCCGCGCTTGCCCCCGCTGTGGCTGCCGCTGTTGCTCTGTGCGGCGGCAGCCGCCTGGATCGATCTGGGGAATTTGCACCGCGGCGAGCATGCCGACGCACTCATTACGACGCTCACCAGCCTCTACCGGTGGACGCCGTATGTGTGGGAGCTGGATCGCGGCGGCAATATCCTGGCCCTGCTTGCAATTCCGGTGCGCAATCCGCTCGCGAATCTGCTGGTTCAAGAAGGGATCAGCGCCTTCTGCACGCTGGCGTCCTTCGTCTTGCTGGCGCGATACGTCCTCCGCGACGCCAGCTACCCGGCCGTCGGCCTGCTTGGGGCCGCCGGCTTCGTCGCACTGCCCTCCTTTTATTACCGCTCGGAAATCCTGCTAAATACCGGCTACGGCTTGTGGATCGTCCTGGGCCTGGCAGCGCTGTTGTTGGCCGAGTCCCCTGCTACCGGCCGGCTTGGCCGACATCGGTACACCGTGGCCGCAGTCTTGATGATTGTCGCGCACTGGGTATGGTGCACGACGGCCATGTTCCTGGGTCCGGTCGTTTTGTTCCGCGGTCTGGTGTGCGCGGTCCCCTCGCGCCCGGCGCCGGCGACCTCCGACCCCATTGGCGTGCGGAGTCGGTTGTTGAGGCTGGTCCGCCGGATCGCCTTTTCGGAAACGACCGCCGGCTTGGGCCTGCTGGCCGTGGGCTTCGCCGGCGGCCTGCTCGTGCGCCGACTCCTGGCGAAGACCACCGCCTCCGAGTTCGGGACCTTGCCTGCCTCCCAATGGCTGCCCACGCTGGGACAGCTCAGCCGCAACACGTGGTTCTACCTGAATCCGGCCGTCGGGCCTTTGTTTCTTGCAGCGGTCGCAGCGGCGACTCTCCTATGGCTGGCCATCCCGGCTTTGCGCCGGCTCTCGGGCAACGCATTCCGCAGCGCCGCGGCCCTGGGACTGGCCGGCGGCCTGCTGGCCCTGTTCCTGGCGACGCGCGTTCACGTTCAGATCAGCGCCTGCGCCTTCCGCTATCTGGCGCTGTCGGTCTTGTTCTTGCAGACGGGCCTCTTGGCCGTCGTCGTCGGCCCGCTCTGTCTTGCCGCCGGCGGCATGACACGCAAAGGAATTGGCGCCGCCGCCGCGGTTCTGCTGGCCGTTGCGGCCGTGGTCGGTTTTGGCGTTCCCTCCCTCGCCGGCGTCCGCGCCGACCTGGCCGTCCGTCATTTGCCCAAGCCGGCGCGGCATGGCCTTCTGGCCACATTCGAGCCGGGGCCGGGCATGAGCGCCGACGACATCGTCGTCGCCGGCTGCACCCATGTGGCCGGCGACTACTGGCAGGTCTGGCCGGCGGTCTTTGAAGCCAACATGAAAATCGCCGACCAGCGGGGCCGCCGCGTTGTTTGGGGCGTCACCAACCGCAGTTCGCCGACCCGCCGTTACTGGCGCCGCACGCCGCCGGAGCAGATGCGCGTGGCCGTGCCGCCCGGAGACGATCCGAAGGCGGCCGCCTATCTCGCCGCCTATGGATTCCCGCCGCTCGTCGTCGTCGAAAAGCGGCCCACCATCTGGGTGATGCGGCCCAAGAGCGTCGTCCAACCTTGAATTCCGGCGCGACATCTCCTTCCTCCCCGATTCCTCATTGACGACCGCCCTCCCGCCATGCAAGATGAGCCGCATCCGCCGGCGTCGTCGCGGCCGGCGCATCACCAGGAGTCTCTCCCATGCTAAAACGGACGCTGTCTGTCGGAATTGCTGCTTTCATTCTGTGTTTCGCGGGTGCGGCCGCCGCGGCGGCGCGGGGGGCTGAACCGATGAAGGCCGGGATTGAAAAGTCGGACTTCGGCAAGACGGAAGACGGCACGCCGGTCGAGATGTACACCCTGAGCAACGGCACGGGCATGACGGCCAAGATCATCACCTACGGCGGCATCATCACGGAACTCGACGTGCCCGATCGCGACGGCAAAATGGGCGACGTCGTCCTCGGCTTCGACGACCTGCAGGGCTACCTGGCGGGCCACCCCTTCTTCGGCGCGATCATCGGCCGCGTGGCGAATCGCGTCGCCAAAGGCAAATTCACGCTGAACGGCAAGGAGTACACGCTGGCGGTCAACAACGGCCCAAATTCGCTGCACGGCGGCAAAAAGGGATTCGACAAGGTGGTGTGGAAGGCGGAGCCGATGGACTCCAAGGAAGGCCCGCAACTGCTGCTCACGTACGTCAGCAAGGACGGCGAGGAGGGATATCCCGGCAACCTGTCCGCGCAGGTCCTCTACACTCTGACCCATGAAGGCCAGCTAAGCATCAATTACACGGCGAAGACCGACAAGGCGACGCCGGTGAACCTGACGAACCACAGCTATTTCAACCTGGCCGGACCTGCTTCGGGCGACATTCTTGGCCACGAAATCATGATTGCCGCCGACAGGTACACGCCGGTGGACGACACGATGATACCGACCGGCGAAATCAAGTCGGTGAAGGGGACGCCTTACGATCTGACGACGCCGACGAAGATCGGCGCGCACATCGACGAGTTGAAGCCTAATCCTGCGACCAAGGATCCCGGCGGCTACGACATCAACTACGTCCTGCGCGGCGGCGACAAGCAGCCGGCCCTGGCGGCGCGCGTATCCGACCCGAAATCGGGCCGAATCATGGAGGTGTACACGACGGAGCCGGGTTTGCAGTTCTACACCGGCAATTTCCTGGACGGCACGAACAAGGGCAAGGGCGGCGTCGTCTACAAGCAGCACCAGGCGTTCTGTCTAGAGGCGGACCACTTCCCCGATTCGGTCAACCACCCGGATTTCCCGTCCACGATTCTGGAGCCGGGCAAGACGTACTCGCAGACGACGATCTACAAGTTCTCGGCGAAGTAACAGACCGACGCCGCATTTGGCTATTTCTCGATCCGTTTCAGGGCCGCCGCGGCCGCCTCCCGGATGCGCTGCTCTTTGTCGGTCAGCGCGTCGCGAAGGGCGGGCGCGGCGGCCTTCGCATCGGGGCCGATGGCGCCCAGAGCGCGGATGGCCGCCTCACGCATATCCGCGTCGGCGTCCGAATGCTTGAGTGCGGCGAGGAGGGACGGTACAGCATCCTTGCCGAATGCGGCCAGCGCCTGGGTGGCGGCGTCGCGGACCGTATCGTCGGAATCGGCCAGCACGGCGACGAGCGGGCCAATGGCGGGTTTCGCGGCGGTCCCGATTTTGCCGATGGCCTCGGCCGCTTCTTGGCGAGCCGTCGCACTGCGGTCGGCCAGCTGCTCGATCCAGGCGCTAAGCGGCTTGTTCCTGTAGACGGGTTCCTTGTCGTCGGCCGTGACGCAGGTGGCACAAACGATCAGCCCGAGGGCGATTGCGGCTGCTGTTGCTTTTCCCGGATACATGAACCATCCCCTCGCCGGCCGCTAAACCGACGCCATCGGCAGCGCCCGTCGCACCGGCGCCGCCGCCGCGGCCGCCCGGCAATGTTTTCCCTGCCGCCCGTCGCGCCGCACCAATTCTGCATGAATTGCCCGCAGCAGCGCCGGCTTGTCGGCGCACCACGCCGGCGCCACGAGGTAGTCCGGCGGGGCGTCGCCGCTCAGCCGGTGTATTACCATTCCGGCCGGCAAGCGCTCCAAAAAGTCGCACACCGTCCGCACGTACTCTTCCCGCGTGAACAGCGGCACTTCGCCGGCGTGGTACATCGCCTCCATTGGCGTGCCGCGCACCACGTGGAGGTTGTGAATCTTCACCGCCTGGACCGGCAACCCAGCTAATGCGTCGGCCGTCGCCATCATGTCGGCGTGCGATTCGCCGGGCAGGTTCA
>DATKHW010000725.1:0-4404 GCA_035546275.1 Gemmataceae bacterium | reverse complement strand
CCGGGGGCGGGGGAGGTCGGCCTCCACTTCACCGTGCGTGACACCGGCATCGGCATCCCGGCCGACCAACAGGCGCGCATTTTCAGCGCCTTCGAGCAGGAGGACACCTCCACCACACGCAAATACGGCGGCACCGGACTGGGGCTGACCATCGCCTCTCGGCTGGTGGCGCTCATGGGTGGAACCATCACCGTGGACAGCGCGCCCGGCCGGGGCAGCACTTTCGCCTTCACGGCGCGCTTCGGCCAACAGCTGCTTCCCCCCGAGCCGGTCCCGGCTCAGCCGCCGGTCTCCCTCCACAACCTGCCCGTGCTGGTGGTCGATGACAATGCCACCAATCGGCACATCCTGGCGGAGTGGCTGCGCGGCTGGCAGACGGATCCCACGGTGGTGGGGGACGGGATGGCGGCCATGGACGCCCTCTGGCACCGCGCCGCCAACGGCCGGCCGTGTGCGCTGGTGCTGCTGGATGCCTGCATGCCCGACGCCGATGGCCTGACGGTAGCCGCCATGATCCGGGAAAGGGCCGAGCTCGCCGCCACACGCATCATCCTGCTGACTTCCGGGGAGCGGCCGGGCGACCCGGCCCGAGTTCGCGAGCTGCGGATCGACGCCCAGCTGCTCAAGCCGGTCCAGCAGGACGAGCTGCTCGAAACGATCTACCGAGTGATGAGTCGGAAGAAAGGTGACAAGGTGACAAGGCGGCAAGGTGACAAGGTGACGGAAGAACAGCCGCAGCCTGTCACCTTGTCACCCGGTCACCTTGTCACCTTGTCAGTTCTGGTGGCCGAAGACAATGAGTTGAGCGCGCAAGTCCTGGAGCAGGCGCTCGTTCGGCCGGGTCACCGCGTGCGGCTGGCGAGCAACGGCCGGGAAGTGCTTACGCTGGCGGAACAAGGGGGTTTTGACTTGCTGCTCCTGGACGTTCACATGCCGGAACTGGACGGCTTCCAGGTCGTTCGGGCGGTTCGGGAGCGGGAGCTGACCGAGGGGGGACACCTGCCCATCATTGCCTTGACGGCGCGGTCCCGGAAAGAGGACCGCGAGCGCTGCCTCGCAGCCGGCATGGATGACTTCCAGACCAAGCCGATCCGTCCCGCCGATCTGTTGGCAGCCATCGACCGGGTTCTCGGAACTCATTCATCCCGCCCATCCCGCAGGCTGGACTTGCTCGACGCGCCGGTGCTGTTGGCCGCCTGCGGGGGCGACCCGACCCTGCTCCGCAAAATGTGTCAGACGCTCACCGCGCGGGTCCCGGAGCATCTTGCCGCGCTCCGGGACGCGCTGCGTGACCAGGACGCGCCGCGCCTGCGCGAAGCGGCTCACAAGTGCTGCGGCATGCTCTCGGAGTTCTCGACCGCCGCCGGCGACCTCGCGGGCAGCCTGGAGGATCTTGCGGCCGGCGCGCAGCTCCACGACGCCGGTCCGATCCTGGAACGGCTGGAAGCGATCGTGCGGGAACTGCTCGGTCAAGTGGACGGACTGTCGATCGGGGCGTTGCAGCGCCAGGCGAGGGTGACCGGCGACGCTGATCCGACGGGCGGCCCCTGAGCCAGACGGCCGGCGCCCGTCCGCCAGGGCGCCTTCTCGGGCTGCACCGCGACCTGTCACTTTTTCCCTACGCGGCCTGTCACTTCCGCCAGTTGCGGGTCGCCCCCTCCGCCGCGTACCCTTATCTTGGACGCCCGACGAGCGGCTCTTTTCGACGCACCCGCGAGGCGACGCCATGAAAGCGACACAAAAGCTCCACGATCTAGGGCAGAGCCTCTGGCTCGACAACATCACGCGCGACCTGCTGACGACGGGAACGCTCCGGCGCTACATCCACGACCTGTCGGTGACGGGGCTTACCTCGAACCCGACGATCTTTGACCACGCCATCAAGAACAGCGCCGCCTATGACGCCGCCATCCGCGGGAAGCTCCGGGAGGGCAAGTCGGGGGAGAAGCTGTTCTTCGAGCTGGCGCTCGAGGACCTCACCCAGGCGGCCGACCTCTTTCGCCCGGTCTGGGACCGGACCAACGGCGTGGACGGATGGGTGTCCCTGGAGGTGTCGCCGCTGCTGGCCCACGACACGGCCAGCACCCTCGCAGCGGCCAGGGAATTGCACGCCCGGACGGGGCGCCCCAACCTCTTCATCAAGATCCCCGGTACGAGAGAAGGCCTGCCCGCCATCGAGGAAGCAATCTTCGCCGGCGTGCCGGTCAACGTAACGCTCCTCTTCTCCCGCGAGCAATACGTGGCGGCGGCCGAGGCGTTCCTGCGCGGCATCGAGCGGCGCGTCGAAGCCGGCCTCGACCCCGACGTCGGCTCCGTCGCCTCGGTGTTCATTAGCCGCTGGGACGCGGCGGTCATGGGCAAGGTTCCCGACGCGCTGCGCGACCGGCTCGGCATCGCCGTCGCCCAGCGCATTTACAAGGGCTACCGCCATTTGCTCGACTCGCCGCAGTGGGAGCGGGTCTACAACGCCGGCGCCCGGCCGCAACGCCTCCTGTGGGCCAGCACGGGAACCAAGGACCCGAAAGCCTCCGACGTGCTGTACGTCAAGGCGCTGGCCGCGCCGTTCACCGTGAACACCATGCCCGAGGGCACGTTGAAAGCCCTTGCCGATCACGGCGAGGTCGGCCCGATCCTGCCGACGAACGGCGGCGACTGCGAGGAGGTGCTGGCGCAGTTCGCCCGGGCCGGCGTCGATGTGGATGCGCTGGCCGCCCGGCTGCAGGATGAAGGGGCGCGGTCGTTCGTGAATTCCTGGAATGAACTCATGGCGGTGATCGCGTCCAAGAGCGCCGCACTCGGGAAGGCCGGATAGGGGCTGTGGGACAGGATTCCAATCCTGTCGGGTAAGCCGGACAGGATTGGAATCCTGTCCCACAGAGGTCCATTCGGAAAGCTAAAAAGAACGGACGGGGACACGAAAATGACAGAAAGCGTCGCACCACTCACCACACGCCCGGCGTGGAGGGCGCTCCAGGCCCATTATCCGAAGGTCCGTGAGCTGCACCTCCGCAAGCTCTTCGCGGACGATCCCCAGCGCGGCGAGCGCCTGACGGCCGAGGCCGTGGGCCTCTACCTCGACTACTCCAAGAACCGCGTCACGGACGAAACCCTCCGGCTGCTCCTGCAACTGGCGGAGGAATCCGGCCTGCGCGCCCGGATCGACGCCATGTTCCGCGGCGACATGATCAACGTCACCGAGAAGCGCGCCGTCCTGCACACGGCCCTGCGCGCTCCGCGCGGGGCGTCCGTCGTCGTGGACGGGGAGAACGTGGTCCCCCAGGTCCACGCCGTGCTCGACAAGATGGCGGACTTTTCCGACCGCATTCGTAGCGGCGCCTGGACGGGCCACACCGGCAAGCGCATCCGCGCCGTCGTCAACATCGGCATCGGCGGCTCCGACCTCGGCCCCGTCATGGCCTACGAGGCGCTCAAGCACTACAGCGACCGCGGCCTGACGTTCCGCTTCGTCTCCAATGTGGACGGCGATGACTTCGCCGAGGCCGTGCGCGACCTGGACGCCGAGGAAACGCTGTTCATCGTCTCCTCCAAGACGTTCACCACCCTAGAGACGATGACCAACGCCCACACGGCGCGCACCTGGGCGCTCAAGACCCTGAAGCATCAGGCGGCCGTCGCCAGGCACTTCGTCGCCGTCTCCACGAACGCCAAGGAGGTCGAGAAGTTCGGCATCGACACGGCCAACATGTTCGGCTTCTGGGACTGGGTCGGCGGCCGCTACTCCATGGACTCGGCCATCGGCCTCTCGACCATGATCGCCGTCGGCCCCGAGCATTTCCGCGACATGCTCGCCGGCTTCCATGAGATGGACGAGCACTTCCGCACCGCCCCGTTCGAGAAGAACCTGCCCGTGCTGATGGGCCTATTGGCGATCTGGTACAGCGATTTCTTCGGGGCGCAGACCGTCGCGGTCCTGCCTTACGAGCAGTACCTGAAGCGCTTTCCCGCCTATCTCCAGCAATTGACGATGGAGAGCAACGGTAAACATGTGACGGTCGATGGCATCCAAGTAGCATGCAACACCGGGCCCGTTTATTGGGGCGAGCCGGGGACCAACGGGCAGCATTCTTTCTACCAGTTGATTCATCAAGGGACGAGACCGATTCCATGCGATTTTATCGGGTTCAACAAGACTCTCAACCCGCTTGGCCGGCACCACGATTTGCTCCTGGCAAATTTCTTTGCGCAGGCCGAAGCCCTGGCATTCGGTAAGACGCCCGAAGAAGTCAGGGCGGAGGGCACGCCGGAATGGCTCGTACCCCACCGTGTATTCGAAGGCAATCGTCCATCCAATACGATCCTCGCCGAACGGCTTACGCCGGAAACGCTCGGAAAGCTCGTCGCCCTCTACGAGCACAGCGTGTTAACCCAGGGCGCCGTTTGGAA
>DATKHW010000724.1:0-2493 GCA_035546275.1 Gemmataceae bacterium | reverse complement strand
GCCAATTCCTGAAAGACTGCAAGTTACCGGGGGCCGCCGCGGACAAGTAGCTTCTTGTTTGCCAAGAGGCGCGCTCACAACATGCTGTACGTCCACGCCACCGGTCGGCCGTCGCGGTAGGGCATGACGCCGTGGAATTGCCGGCCGCCGCGGTCGAACACCAACGGCAGAAAATGCCGGTCGCCCTCCCATAACGGCAATTCCGGCACGCGATCGATATCCACCCATACCAGATCGCCTTCCGGGTTTTCCGTGCGCGGCGCGCCGCTCCAGCGGTCCACGCGGAAGACGAAGCCGAACCAGTCCTCGCCCTGTTTGCCGAAGCCCGGCCAGCTGATCGTCCCGCACAGGACCAATTCCTCGCATTCCAGACCGCTTTCCTCGCGGATTTCGCGGCGCATGCAGGAAACCACGTCCTCGCCGGCTTCCAGCTTGCCGCCCAGGCCGTTGTATTTGCCGAAGTGCGGGTCGGTGGGCCGGCGGCAGCGATGGACGAGCAGCACCTGCCGGCCGTCCGGCGACAGGACGTAACCGAGCGTGGCGAGGATCGGCGTGTACGGCATGGCCGAGGCGCCTCCGATCAGCGGAGGAAGTGCCGTGTGTTGAAATAGACCTGCTGCTCGGCGCCCGGCGGCGGATGCAGCACCGGGGCCAGCTCGGCGGCGGCAGCGCGGGCCGATTCATCGTCGGCGAAGCGCTGGGCCTGGTACGGCTGTCCGGGAGTGCGCGGGCAGAGCAGCAGCGCGAATGGCCCGGCGTGGACGCGGACCCACACGCCCGGCCCCTGCGGCGCAGCGGTCGTCTCAACGCCGCCCGGTCCGCCGGCCGACCACGCTTCCAGGGCGCGGACGACTTCCGTGGCGGCGGCCGTCGCCTCGTCGCGGTCCATTTCGTGGAACGCGGACGGATGGGTCGGCTGTAATAGTACCAGGTCCCACGGCAGCGCCCGCGGCCGCAGGATGAGGAAGGTGCGGCGGCCGGGCGGGGCCAGAACGCCGAGCGCGGCCGGCCCGGCCTGACGGGCTTCCACGCAGCGGAACGCGGACATGGCAGGAGACGCCTCCAGAGAAACAGCGCGCGGACGCGGTTATCGTAGGGGAGCGCGGGGCGAGCGGCCGTCATCCCGCCAGCCGCAACGGGTCCGGCGCCTCGCTCAGCCGCGCCTGGCGGAAGCGCTGCCCCGACGAATCGTAAAACAGGAGCTTCCCCTCTTCGCCGGCCCAGACGGCGTAGGCCTTGACGCGCCGCGGTCCCTGCACCTGAAAAAACAGGCCGCACGGCCGGCCCGAGCGCGTCACCACCGCCTCGTGCAGCGGCGTCTGATCGGGGTCCAAACGGTCATGCTCGCAAAGGACCCGGAGGACATGGGCGCGCAATCCGTCCAGGGTGGGCAGGCAAACTACGTCGTCCATACGGGGTACGTCAGCTCCGCCGGGGAGAGAAGCGAGGGGCCGAGGGAAGAGGGCGCGGCCCGTGGGGTAATATCGGCCGTTCGGCGCCGCGGGTTCACTTCCGGCGGAACTCGGCGCCCATCGGCTCCGACACGCGCATCGCGTCCACGGCGCCGTCGGCGTTCAGCGAAAAAGCGATCAGCGGCGAATGAAGCAAATCCAGCGGCGCCATGAACGTGTCGTATTCGTAATGCTCCAGCGGCGTCGTGAAACGGTTCCACGTCCAGACCAGCTTTCCCTTCTCCAGGGTCACGCGCACCGTGCCGTAGGCGGGATTCTCATAGACGCCGGCGTAGGCGGCCAGCTCTCGGGACGGCGTCGTGTCGCGGGCGCGGCGGGCTTCCCGTTCGCGCGCTCGTCCCATTGCGGCTTCTTCGTCCTTGCGCACCGCTTCGCGGAACAGGCCGTTCCAGTCCTTCCGCGGCAAGTCGAGCAGCAGGTCCACCAGCGAATTGCTGAGCGCCAGGTTCATGCGCGTGTTCTGCAAATTGTTGAGCAAAACGATCCCGATTTTCTTTTCCGGAATCAGCGTGATGTGAGCGCGAAAGCCGTCGATGGCGCCGGCGTGGGAGCAAAGGCCGACGCCGCGGTAGCTTTCCAGCACCCAGCCCATGCCGTAGCTCATCTGCACCGTTTCGGGGTGCAAATCGCGCTCAAGCCCTTCCAGCCGCACCACCATTTGCGGCGTGTGCGTTTCGGCCAGGTTGGCTGCGGAGACGATGCGCTGGTCGTTCCAGCGCCCGTCGCCGAGCTGAAACAGCGCCCATTTGCTGAGGTCGCGGGCCGTGGATTGGATGGAGCCGGCCGGGTCGGGGAACTCCTGCGGGTAATAATCGACGACTTCCGGTTTGCCGAACCGATTGAGCCGGTGACCGATCGCGCGGTCGGCGGCCTTCGCCGCGGCCGTCGAGGTGAAGCAGGACGCCGTCATGCCCAGCGGATCGAACAGCCGTTTCTGTACGAAGTCCTGCCACGGCTGTCCGGCCGCCTCGCCGACCGCCAGACCGGCGGCTGTGACCATCGTGGTCTGATACTGAAAGCG
>DATKHW010000723.1:0-19812 GCA_035546275.1 Gemmataceae bacterium | reverse complement strand
CATGGGCTCCATGATCTACGCGCACCAGCCGCAGGAGGCCGACTACCGCGGCGCCCGCTTCCGCCACCACCCCGTGCCGCTCAAGAACTGCACCGAGGTGATGGTCCTAACGCAGCCCAAAATCATTGAGGATATCCACCGGGCCTATCTGGACGCGGGGGCCGACATCGTTTCGACCGACACCTTCAACGGCAACGCGATCAGCCTCGGCGAATTCCAGTTGCAGGACCACGTCGCCGAGATCAATCGCGTTGCCGCCGCCCTGGCGCGCCGCGCCGCCGACGACTACAGCCGCCGCACCCCGGACAGGCCGCGCTTTGTCGCCGGGAGCATCGGCCCGACCAACAAAAACCTCGCGTTCACCGTCGGCGAACCGGGGGAACGCACCGCCAGTTTCGATCAGATGGTCGGCGTCTACACCGAACAGATCCGCGCCTTGGTCGAGGGCGGCGCGGAAATTCTCCTGGCCGAAACGTCGTTTGACACGCTGGTCCTGAAGGCCTGCCTGTACGCCATCGACAGGTATTTCGAGGAGATGGGTCGCCGGCTGCCGGTGATGATTTCCGGCACCATCTTCGAGAACCATGCCACACTCTCGGCCCAGCCGGTCGAGGCGTTTTACATCTCCGTGTCGCACTTCGACGCGTTGAGCGTCGGCCTCAACTGCGCCGTCGGCGTGGATCTGATGCGGCCCGAGATCGAGACGCTGGCCGCAATGGCCCGCACGCGCGTCAGTTGCCACCCCAACGCCGGCTTGCCCGACGGCTTCGGCGGCTTTAAGGGCGACCGCGACCACACTGTCGCGTCGCTGGCCGAGTTCGCCCGGAACGGCTGGCTCAACCTCGTCGGCGGCTGCTGCGGCACGGGGCCGGATTGGATTTACGGCATCGCCGAGGCGGTCAAGGGCGTCCCGCCGCGCCAGGTCCCCGACCTGCCCGACTGGTCCTGCTTCAGCGGGACACAGGCGCTTGTGGTGCGTCCCGAAACCAATTTCATCATGGTCGGCGAACGGACGAACATCACGGGGTCCAAGCGCTTCGCCCGGCTGATCAAGGACGGCGATTTCGGGGCGGCGTCGGCGGTGGCGCGCGAGCAGGTGGAAAACGGCGCCAACGTCATCGACGTGAACATGGACGCCGACCTGATCGACGGCGAGGAGGCGATGACGCGGTTCGTCAACCTCATTGCCGACGATCCTGCCATCGCCCGGGTTCCGGTGATGATCGACAGCTCGAAATGGTCGGTCATCGAGGCGGGCTTGAAGTGTGTCCAAGGCAAGGGCATCGTCAACTCCATTTCCCTCAAAGAAGGAGAGGAAAAGTTCCTGGGGCAGGCCCGCCGGGTGAAGCGCTACGGCGCCGCCGTGGTAGTGATGGCGTTCGACGAGGAAGGCCAAGCCGTTACCGCGGACCGGAAAGTCGAAATCAGCGCCCGCGCCTATCGGCTGTTGACCGAGCAGGTCGGTTTCCGCCCCAGCGACGTCATCTTCGACGTGAACATCCTCACGGTCGGGACGGGCATGGAAGAACACGCCAACTATGCGGTGGAGTTTTTCGAGGCGGTTCGTCGGCTGAAGACGATGTTTCCCGACGCGAAGACGTCCGGCGGCGTCAGCAACGTGTCATTCGCCTTTCGCGGGGCGGACAACGAGGCGGTGCGCGAGGCGATGAACGCGGCGTTCCTCTACCACGCCATCCGGGCCGGCCTCGACATGGGCATCGTCAACGCCGGCCAGCTGCAAGTCTACGAGGAGATACCCAAGGACCTGCTGGAACGCGTCGAGGACGTGCTGCTCAACCGCCGGCCGGACGCGACGGAACGACTGGTGGAATTCTCCAAGACCCTGGCCCGCAAGGACAAAGCGGACGTGAAGGAGCAAGCATGGCGCGAATGGCCCGTGGAGGAGCGGCTCAAGCACGCGCTGGTGCAGGGCATCGCCGACTACATCGACGCCGACGTGGAGGAGTGCCGGCATCGGTGCGAGCGGCCGTTGCAGGTGATCGAGGGGCCGCTGATGGACGGCATGAACGTGGTCGGCGACCTGTTCGGCGCCGGCAAGATGTTTCTGCCGCAGGTGGTGCGAAGCGCCCGCGTGATGAAGAAGGCCGTAGCCTATCTGATGCCGTTCATGGAGGCGGAAAAGGCGAAATCCGGCGGCGTCCGCAAGGCCCGTGGCAAAGTGCTGATGGCCACCGTCAAGGGTGATGTGCATGACATCGGCAAAAACATCGTCGGCGTGGTACTGAATTGCAACGACTACGAGGTGATCGACCTTGGCGTGATGACGCCGTGCGAGCGCATCCTGGCGAAGGCAAGGGAACAGCAGGTCGATATGATCGGCTTGTCGGGTCTGATTACTCCGTCGCTGGACGAGATGGTCCACGTGGCGAAGGAGATGGAGCGCGAGGGCTTCGAGCTGCCGCTCCTTATCGGCGGAGCGACGACCAGCGCCAAGCACACGGCGGTGAGGATTGCGCCGGCCTACCACGGGCCGGTGGTCCACGTCAAGGACGCCTCGCGCAGCGTCGGCGTGGTAGAGAAGTTGACGCGCCAGGACGGCCGCCAACAGCTTGACCGTGAAAACCGGCTCTTCCAGCAGAAGGAGCGCGAGGCGTTCGCCAAACGGCGGCAGCGGAAGCTAGTTCCCTACGCGGAGGCGGTGCGGCGGCGCTTCCGAATCGATTGGGAAAAGGCGCTGATAGCCGCGCCGACGTTCATTGGCAAGCGCGTGCTGCGTGATTTTCCCCTAAAGGAGATCGCGGAATACATCGATTGGTCGCCGTTCTTCATGGCGTGGGAGCTGTCCGGCAAATTCCCGCACATCCTCACCGACCCGAAGGTCGGCGCCGAAGCGCGAAAGCTGTTCGACGACGCTCAGCAGTTGCTGCAGCGGATCATCGCCGAGCGGCTGCTTCAGGCCCATGCGGTCTACGGGTTCTACCCGGCCAACAGCGAGGGAGACGACATCATCGTCTTTACCGATCAGACGGGGTCGAAGGAGCGATCGCGGTTGCCGATGCTGCGGCAGCAGTGGGAACGCGAGGGTCAGACGTCGTTCCGCAGCTTGGCGGACTACCTGGCGCCCGTGGAGAGCGGCCGGCCGGACTATCTCGGTGTGTTCGCCGTAACAGCCGGCGTCGGCGCCGAGGAACTGGCGTCGCGCTTCGAAGCCGACCACGACGACTACAACGGCATCATGACGAAGGCGCTGGCAGATCGCATGGCCGAGGCCTTCGCCGAATTGCTGCACGAGCGCGCCCGGCGCGACTGGGGCTACGGCCAGGACGAGAATCTTACGAAAGACGATCTGATTGGGGAGAAATACCGCGGCATTCGTCCCGCGGCGGGCTATCCATCGTGCCCCGACCACACGGAGAAAGCGACGCTATGGCGGCTCCTGGACGCGGAGGCGCAGACGGGCATTCGGCTGACGGAGAGCTATGCGATGACGCCGGCGGCGTCGGTGAGCGGATTGTATTTTGCGCACCCGGAAGCGACCTATTTCGCGGTAGACCTGGTGACACGGGATCAGGTCGAGGGTTACGCCCGGCGAAAGGGTATGCCGCGGGCGGAAGTAGAGCGCTGGCTGGCGCCGAACTTGGCGTATGAGGCGGAGTGAAGGGGCCGGGGACGCCCCAAAGCTGATAGAAAAGTAGAATCCCATCGCACATGACTTTCGCTTCATTCCTGCACCGGTGCAATGCGTTGCAAAAACCCTCGTGTCATGGCGCATCGTCCCCATTTCAGATCGAGGCTGCACTGTCCAGATGGCCTTTGCAGTCCGGCGCCGCGGCCCGGCGCTTAGACGATCCGACCAGTTCGTCGGCCTAGCCTCGTCGGGCCGAGACGTTGAGCGCCACGGCCTCGTGGATGAGAGCCTTGAAGGCGGACGCATCCACTTTGTCGCCTTCGTGCAGGTCGAGGGCGCGCCTGGCGTTGCCTTCCAGGCTGGAGTTGAAGAGCCTCGAAGGATCCCTCAGCTGGGCGCCCTTGGCGAATGTCAGTTTGACCACGTTCTTGTATGTCTCGCCCGTGCAGATCAACCCGTCGTGAGACCATACCGGAACGCTCCACTTCCACTCTTCGGTAACGCTGGCGTCAGCTTGTTTGATCAGCGAGCGGATCCGGGAGAGCGTCTCGCCGCGCCAGTCGCCCAGCTCCTTGATCCTCGCGTCGATCAACTGTGACGGCGACTCGCCCATCTGCGAAGCGTCGTCCTTCCTCTTCTTCATGGCTTCCCGCCTTTCTTCTCAGGATTATGGTTGCCACACCGCAGCCTGGTCGGAGAACCTGCGATGTCATTATGGATGACGCCTGCGGAAGCGTCCGCCTGCCGTTGCGGCGCAAAGGAGGCGGACGCTTATAATGCCTGGTGGAGACGCGAACCGATTCGCTTTATTCTTCCCAGGAGCTGATGCGTCATGTCCACCGCCGCAATCATCGCCGGTCGCCATCTCATCGCTGGCGAATGGCGCCCCGCCGCTGGCAGCGCATTCGACAGCCGCAGCCCCGCCCGCCAGGACGAGGTTGTGGGCCGCTTTCCCGCCGCGTCGGCCGAGGAGGTCCGCCTCGCCGTCGCCGCCGCGCGGGCCGCCTTCCCTCTCTGGCGGCGAGAGAGCCGCATCCGGCGGGGCGAGCTGTTCGACAACCTCGCCCAGCTCGTCAAGCGCGACGCCGACGAGCTGGCTCGTCTCATGGCCCGCGAGTGCGGCAAGGTCGTCACCGAGTGCAAGGCCGAGGTCGTCGAAGGCCTGCACATGATCCAGTACGTCTTTGGGACTGGCCGGCAGCCGATCGGCGACGTTTTGTCCTCCGAAATCCCCGAAAAAGATGCGTACATGCGCCGCAAGCCGTGGGGCGTCGTGGCGGTTATCACGCCGTGGAACTTCCCTTTCGCTGTGCCGCTGTGGATGCTCGGCCCCAGCCTGCTGGAAGGCAACACGGTCGTTTTCAAACCGTCGGAGGACACGCCGGCGATTGGCCAGCGGCTCGTCGAGCTGTTCGTCGAGGCCGGCTTCCCGCCCGGCGTTCTCAACTTGGTCCACGGCGCCGCCGAGGCCGGCGAGGCGCTGGTCCGCGATCCCGACGTCAACGTCGTCTGCTTCACCGGCAGTTACGACGTCGGCCGGCACATTCAGGAAGTTTCCGCCTCCTTTTATGACCGCATCACGGCCTGCGAGATGGGCAGCAAGAGCGCCGTCATCGTCTGCGCCGACGCCAGACTCGATTTGGCCGTCAATTGTGCTCTGATTAGCGCCTTCAAGACGAGCGGTCAGCGTTGCGTCTCGGCCGGCCGGATCATCGTGGCCGAGCCGCTGTTCGACCGCTTCGCCGAGAAGCTGGTCGCCGCCGCCCGCCGCATACGCATCGGCGATCCGCTCGACGCCGGCAACTTCACTGGCCCCGTCATCCACAAAGGTGCGGTGGAAAAGGTGCTGAGCTACAACGATCTCGCCAAGAAGGAGGACGCGGCGGTGCTGCTCGACGGCGGCAAGATGAGCGACGACGGCCGAGCCGGCGGCTGCTATCTGTCGCCTTTTATTTACCGTATGGAGTACCGTCCCGGCGCCCGCGTCCTCCACGAGGAAGTCTTCGGTCCGCATCTCGCGCTGATCCCTTTCAAGACCAATGAAGAGGCGGTAAAGATCTATAACGACACGGAGTACGGCCTGTCGATGGCGGTGGTGACGGAGGACTATCGGGCGATGCGGTACTTCCGCGACGAATGCGAATACGGCATGGGTTACGTGAACTTGCCGTGCATTGGGGCGGAAGTGCATCTGCCATTCGGCGGTGTGAAGAAGAGCGGCAACGGCCATCCGTCGGCGGCGGGTCTGGTGGAGGCGGTGACGCACAAGACGGCGTGGACGGTGAACCACGGGACGGAGGTGAAGATGGCGCAGGGGCTGACGACGGATGTTGAGGGAGGGCCGGCGTGAGGCCGTTGCAACGTAGCTTCGTGTGCCGCGTCGTTGCAACGACTAAGAGGCACTCACAAAAAGGTGGCTGGAACTCTAAAATCACAGTTCCAGCCACCTTTTCGTGAGTGCCTCTTAGAAAAAGCTGCCTCCCGTCCCAGTCGCCCCCCTTTTCTTGATTGCATTCGCCCGAGCGCCGCTCTGCACCGTCCGCAATGCCGCCTGGACGTCGGCGGCTACGCTCTTGCATTCCTGGAAGGCCGATGTGCCGTGCGCGGCGAGAACCTGCCGATCCTTCTGCAGGTTTTCCAGCTGTTCAAATACCTTATCCATCTCAGGAAATGGAATCCGCGGTTGAATATGGTACTTAAATAGCTCTTCCAGCTTTTTCCTTTCGGGAGCGCCCGTCGCCCAGGTGGAACGATGGATGTACTCTCTCACCTTGGGCAGGGCGTAATGAACGCGGCTCTTGTTCTTGTTCCATTGAGCCACGTCCGCATTAAAGGCGTTTAGCTTCTCGTCCGTGGTCAGCGTCCGCCTCGCTGCGGCTTCCATTTCCGACCGCAGGCTTTCCATATTCAGGCGCAACGTATCCATGCTCGTTTCCAACTCGAGGATGGCCTTCCAGCGGGCTTCGAGTTCCTGCCACCTTTCTTCCGAAACCTCCGACTCGCCGCTTTGACCGTGGGACACGGTCTCCGGCGGCTTCACGCGGACGTAAAGCTGAAGGTGCGTGACGTCCGCCGGCGGCGGCGGGAGGGGATGTGTAAAGTTGGAACTGGATACGTTCCCACTGGACGGAGAGGCGTTTTCATGGCGCCAGGAATCGACCTCGTCCGGGCCTATGCCCACGGCCTTCAAGAGGTTTTCAGTCGTCAAGTGAGGAGCAAGGCCCGCAATTTGAAAGCTGCTCTGGGGGATGCGAAACGTCAAAGCATCAGGCTCGCTTTCGGGTTTGAACCAGACCTCCGCAAATTTCTCTCCCCGGTATTTCAACGCCGCCCATTGCTTCGACGGGGGCTGTTCCGAAAAGTTCACTCCGCACCTCCCCGAGACCCGACGGTTATGGACGATGCAATGGCCTGAAAAACGCGGCGCCTGTGCTTAAACCATTTGCGTCTCATTGTAACGCCGACGCAGGTACCGACGTACACCATTTTTCCGCCGCGCTTTCCGCATTTTGAATTGACTCGCCCCCAAAAACCGCTTAGCCTTGGTGATTAGTGTAGTTCCTTCCGGGGGGCGCCCGCCGTTTCCTGCCAGCCAATCCCGCCAAACCGGCTCTTCGTGGGAAACTCGCGCGGGCCAATTGCAAGGAGCGATCCATGTTCCAACTGCTTGGGTCCCGCAACGGGACCACCTGCGACGGCGCCAGCCGCCGCGACTTCCTCAAGGTCGGGGCGCTCGGCCTCGGCGGTTTCCTGCTGCCCGACCTGCTGCGGGCGCGTGCCCGCGCCGCCGCCCAGGGCGAATCCACGCCCAACACCTCCGTCGTCTGGCTCTGGCTCGGCGGCGGACCCACCCAGGTCGAAACCTTCGACCCCAAACCGGACGCCCCGGTCGAGTTTCGCAGCACTGTCGATCACGTGGCCACCTGTCTGCCGGGAGTCCGCTTCGGCGGCGTCTTCCCGCAGCTAGCGGCCAACGCCGACAAGATGGCCGTCGTCCGCTCGTTCGCTCACACCAACAGCGGCCATGGCGGCGGCACCCACTGGGTCATGACCGGTTACAACTTCCCGCAAGCCGACAACGGCGGCGGCCAGAATCACGCCGGCATCGGCGCCATCGTGTCGCGCTTCCGCGGCGCCAACAACCCGGCCACCGGGCTGCCGACGTACGCCCGCATGGGGGGCATCCTCGGCGACGGCCCGTCCTGGCTCGGCGCCCCCTACGCCCCCTTCGACGTCGGCGGCAACACGCAGCAGGACATGAACCTCAAGGTGTCGCTCGACAACCTGAGCGACCGCCGGTCGCTGCTCAAGGGCTTTGACGATCTCAATCGTTCCATCGACCGCACGGGCGGCATGGCCGGCCTCGACAGCTTCGACGCCCAGGCCTACGACCTCATCCTCAGCAAAGCCCGCGAGACCTTCGACGTTACCCGCGAAGACCCGCGCGTCCGCGATCGCTTCGGCAAGGGCCTCGGCGAGCGCCTGCTGGTGGCCCGCCGGCTGTGCGAGGCGGGCGTCGGCTTCGTCACCATCGACTTCGGCGGCTGGGACATGCACGGCCAAATCGCCATGTCGATGAAAAACTTGGCGCCTCAGGTGGATCACGCCGTGGCTGCTTTCCTGCAAGACACCACGGAGCGCGGGTTGGACCAAAACATCCTGCTGGTCATCACCGGCGAGTTCGGCCGCACGCCGCGCGTCAACGGCGGGGCCGGCCGCGACCACTGGGCGCCGCTGTCCACCCTGGCCGTGGCCGGCGGCGGACTCAAGATGGGGCAGGTGGTCGGCGAATCCACGTCTAAGGCGGAGACGCCGAAGACGTCGCCGATTGGTCCGCAGGACCTGATGGCGACCATCTTCCAAGTCCTCGGCGTCCCGCAGGACCTGCACTACAATGACCCGAGCGGCCGGCCGTCGCCGATGGTGGACGGCGGCAAGCCGATCGCCGAGCTGGTGTAAACCGAAAGGATGAAGGATGAAGGATGAAGGATGAAGGGGACGGCCGGGCGCCTCCGGTTCATCCTTCTTCCTTCATCCTTCATCCTTTTAAGATGGCCGACCAACCCACGACGGCCGAACAGGACTATCTCAAGGCCATTCACCGCCTCGGCGGCGCCGATCAGCAAGTGTCGCCCGCCGACATCGCCTCTCGTCTGCGCGTTCGGGCGCCGTCCGTCACCGGCATGTTGAAGCGACTGGCCGAGGCCGGCTGGATTGAATACGAATCCGGCCGCGGCGCCCGCCTAACGGCGCACGGCGTGTCCGAAGCGCGGCGCGTCATTCGGCGCCATCGGCTCGTGGAATTGCTGCTGACGCGGGTGCTGGGGCTGGACTGGAGCGAAGTGGACGCGGAGGCCGAAGCGCTGGAGCACGCCGTTTCGCCGCGGGTGGAACAGGCTTTGGCGGCCTTCCTCGGCGAACCGCTCGAAGATCCGCACGGTCATCCCATCCCGAGCCGCGAAGGCGTCCTAGTCAGCCGACAGCTGCGGCCGCTTTGCGATTTTCGTCCCGGAGATCGGGTCGTCATCCGCGAGGCGCAGGACGACGACCCGGAACGGCTGCGGCGCTGGCGGTCGCTAGGCCTGACGCCCGGCGCGGTGGTTCACATCGTCGGCCATCAGCCGCTCGACGACCTGTTTCAGATTGAAGTGGGCGGCAATTCGATTCCTATGGGCCGCGCCGGACTGGCCGGGCTGCAGGGCGAAGCAGGGGAGTGACCCGTGCTGCCTTTCAGGGCGGCGCCGGCGGCTGCGCGTGGGACGTCGCCGCCGCGTTGGCGCTGAACAGGCGATTGACGCTAATGCCGAAGGTGTGCAGGCCCGCGATCACGACGACCAGGATAAGCGACGCCACAAAGACGTATTCCATGCTCGTGGCCGCGCGGCGGCGCTTCCGGCGAGGAGGCAAGGCGGCCGGCTGCTCGGCCGGCGGCGCCGCTTGCATCTGCACCCTTCGGGAGAGGAAGGGGAATCTCATCGCTTCAATCTCCGCATGGGAGTCCAGGGATCGCGTTACGCGCCTTTGCGTTGTGCATCGGCCTCGTCCGGATCGGCCGGCTTCAGCACGGTCACGCCCCGTCGTTGGAGCGCTTCCAGCGTCGCGTTGAACTCGTCCCGCAGCTCGCCCAGGTAGTCGCCGTCGCGAAAACGGATGGGACGGACCGGTTTACCCTCCGCAATGTCCTTGAGCGTCTGCCGCACGCGCACTAGGGGACCGACGACGCGATGGGCGAATTTCACCGCATCCCAAGCCGCCACGGGCAACAGCAGGACGAATAGCACCAGCGGTGGATAATAGTCCTGTACGAACCGCCAATATTGATCCAGGAGATTGCCCGGCCCCTCGGCTAGCAGCCGCCAGACGAACAGCAGGTTCCACAGCGCAACGAGGTAAATCAGCCAGTAGCAGCCGATGCGGAGGAGAATGCGCGTTTGATACGCGTGAATCCAGACCTTTTTTCGCTCTTCTTGCTTCATCGTCAGCTCCGGGGGATTGCGGCGTGGGCCAGTCGCCGCCCGACGCGCCCGTGCGATCCGCCTTGGCGATGCACCGTGCAAGGCAGTGCTTGGCCAAGCATAGGACAGCTTTTCGCCGCGTGCAAATGCACGGCGCTAGGCGAACCATGGCGGCCGGCGCCGCGTTTGCTGTGGCTTGTGGCAGGGCCGAACCGTCGGTCCGCTGCTAGATTCCGTTGTCCGCCCCTGTACAAAAGGAGGACGCGTTATGGCAAGCAAGTACGGTTCGAAGGCCAAGAAAGAAGTCGAAGGCGCCATGCACGAGCTCAAGAGGGGAGAACTCAAAAGCGGCAAATCCGGCAAAACCGTGAAGAGCCGCAAGCAGGCGGTGGCCATCGGCCTGTCCAAGGCCCGCAAAAAAGGCGGCAAAGTCCCGGCGAAAAAGAAGTAAATGGCAGCCCCGTGGCGCGTCGAAACGCATCGCCGCAGCGCGCTGCGTCGACCTTTCTTCTTCGCAGACCGTTGGAAGTCGTCCTTCCGTCGGGTATTCTGAACGCATGCAGCCGGGTCGGCCGGCCCGCGTCAATCTCCTCCTCACCCTTGCGCCCGCCTCCGCCGCGCGGCCAAAGGGCGAGGAGGACCGATGGGAGTGACCGCTCATGACGGCGCGCGCAGTTCACTGGCACGAAGGCATGTTTCTGCGGCCGCATCACCTCCAGGCGGCCCAACGCCACAGCGCTCTGCAACAGCACACCGCCAACCAGTGGGACCATCCGTTTCACTGGGGCCTGCGCCTTCTCGAATACGACCGCGACGCGCTCGCCAACCAACGGCTGCTCATCCGCACCCTGCGGGCTCGTCTCCGCGACGGCACGCTGATTTCACTGCCGGAGGACGGCGAGCTGCCAGTGCTGGATCTCAAAACCGCTCTGCCGGGCGAAGGCGCCGTCACCGTGTTCCTCGGCGTGCCGGTCATTCACCTCGGCCGCCCCAACATCGCCGCCGGCCGCAACGGCGAAGGCCGCTATGTCCTCGACACCCTCGATCTGGAAGACGAAAATACCGGCCTGCACCCGCAGCCCATTCAGGTCCGCCGGCTCAATTTGCAGCTGCTCCTGTCCACCCAAGACCACGCCGGGTACGAAGTCCTCCCGCTCGCCAGTCTGGAAAAGTCGGCGGGCGCCGACCCGGCGCCGCAGATCTATGTGCCCTACATTCCGCCCTTGCTCTCCTGCGACGCCTGGACACCGCTACAGGTCGATTTGCTGCAATCCCTCTACGACCGCATCGGCCGCAAGATCGCCAGCCTGGTGGAACAGGTGACGTGGCGCCGCATCACGCTGGAAAGCAACGCCCAGGGCGACGCCCTCATCATCGCGCAACTGCGCTGCTTAAACGAAGCCTATGCGCTGCTCAACATCCTGGCCTTCGCGCCCGGCCTGCACCCGTTCGTCGCCTACTGCGAGCTGTGCCGCCTGGTCGGACAGCTGGCGATCTTCGGCGACACGCGCCGGCCGCCCGACCTGCCGCGCTACGACCACGACGATCTCGGAGGCTGCTTCTACGCCGTGAAGCGGTGGCTGGATTTCCTCCTCGACAGCATCGAGCCGCCGTCCTATGAGCAGCGCACCTTCGTCGGCGCCGGCAAGCGAATGCAGGTGACGCTCGAGCAGAAATGGCTTCTTTCACACTACCAAATGTACGTCGGCGTCAAGAGCCGACTGTCGGACGACGACTCCAAGCGGCTGCTGCAACCGGGCGGCCTCGACATGAAGATCGGCAGTTCGGAGAACGTGGACGCCATCTTCATGAAGGGCGCACCAGGCCTGCGCTTCCAGCACAAACCCACGCCGCCGCGCGTTCTGCCGGCCGTGCAGGGGCTGATCTATTTCGAGGTCAGCCGCGACGCGCAGGAATGGCAGAATGTGCAGAAATCGCTGACGCTGGCCATCCGGCTTAACGAGCACCGCATCGCCGGCAACATTGAGGGGCAAAAAATCCTGAACATCAAGACCGGCCCGGCCGCGAACCAGACGACGCCAATGGAGTTCACGCTTTACGTGGTCGAGGCGGACAAGAAATGAAACCCCCGGCGCTGTCCGCGGGCGCCGGCTTTCCGGGATGAAAGACGGGCCGGCCGACCGCGGCGGAGGGACGACGATGCGCGAGGAAATTGCGGAGCTGGTTCATCCCGTGGTGGCCCATGCGCTGAATCTGCGGTCCCGGCTGGAACGGGGCGAACGGCTGAACTTCGCCGACGAACAGGCGGAACTGCGCGGCTTGCTCAAGACGCAGAATGAGGCGCAGCGCTGGCCGGATTACGCCGGCGACGGCGAACGCTTTCTCGGCATCCGCTACGCGCTGACTTGCTGGGTGGACGAGATCCTAATCGACTCGCCGTGGGAGCACCAGTGGAACGAGCGCAAGCTGGAAGAGCAACTCTATTTCACCAACGACCGCGCGTTCCGCTTCTGGCAGCAGGCCGATGTGGCCCAATCGCGCTCTGGGACGGATGCTTTGGAGGTCTTTTACCTCTGCGTCATGCTTGGGTTCCGTGGCGAGGGTCCAACTTCGCCGCAGACGCTGCTCGGCTGGCGCGACGCCGTCGAGGAGCAGCTGGGCCGGACGCAGAGCAAGAACTGGGCGGGGCCGCAGGAGATGCAGCTGGACGTCTATGCTCCGCCGCGCCGGGGACGCGACCGGCTGCGGCTGGTGCTGCTAAGCGTGGTCGTGCTGCTGGCCATTCTGATTCCCACGGTGACGTATCTGCTGATGAGCAGCCGGAGCTAGCGCCGGCGGCGTTGGAGTCGGTCCCTGGCCCGCAGCGCGGGCGATCCTGAGGAGATCCGCTGGTGGCCGTATTGAACTGGCTGCTGGGTATATTGCGAGCGCCTTTCGCGGTGCTGTTTCCCTTCCTGGGCAGGGCGGGACGCAGCTCGATGCTGTGGCGCGTCGTGCTGTGGATCGTCAGCCTCGTCGTCCTGGTCCTGATCTTGATCGGCGCGCATTTCCTGAACCAGGCCCTGCACATCGACAAGTATACGCCAAACCACCCCTGGTACGTGCGCGAAAATTGGCTGCCCATCCTTATCCTTTTCGTGTACATCTTGGCTTGGCTGGGTTGGTGGCTGTGGCGATTGCTGGTGACCGACGACAGCTTCACGGAATTCCCAGACATTACGGATGCGTGGGAAGAAGCGATGCATGCGCTGGCTCAACGCCGGATTGATCTGCGCGAAGTGCCATTGTTTCTGGTGGTCGGCCGGACGGAAGGGTCGATGCACAGCCTGTTCCGGGCGTCCAAGCTGACGCTGGACGTGAAGCAGGCTCCAGCCGCAGACGACGCTCCGCTGCATGTCTATGCCACTCGCGACGCTGTTTACGTCACCTGCGAGGGGGCGTCGTTGCTGGGCCGCCATGCAGCGGTCCTGGCGGGCCAAACCGACGGCGACGCCGCTGAGCCGCAGGAGGGCGGCGAAGTGCCCATGACGCTGATGCCGGGCCGGGCCGGCAGCCAGGTCCAGGAGATCCAGGAAATCATCAAGCGCGCCACAGCGGAGCAGCGACGGCCGAACGCGGAGGAGAATCGGCGGATGCGGATGCTGATGCGGAAGGACCGAGCCTACCAGGCGGTGGTCCGCAACGCCGCCGAGGTCGAGCTGCTCGGCGCCCGCTTCGAGCATTTGTGCCGGCTGCTGGTGCGCGACCGCTGGCCCTACTGTCCGATCAACGGCATGTTGGTGCTGCTGCCCTTCGCCGCCACCGACACCGACCAGGACGCCCTTGACGCCGGCGCCGCCTGTCAGAACGACCTCCTGGTGGCGCGACGCGTGCTGCAGGTGAACTGCCCCACGCTGGCGATGGTTTGCGACCTGGAGACCGCGCCCGGCGCCGCCAAGTTCCTGGAGCAGTTCCCGGAAAAGCAGCGCCAGCAGCGCATCGGCCAGCGCTGCCCCATGGCCCCGGCCCTCGAAGTGCGCGGCCGATCGGGCGACAGCGAGGCGCGGGCGGACATGCTGGAAAGCCTGGCTCAGTGGATCGGCGGCGTCGTGGCGCCGGCCTTCGTTTACAAGAATTTCCAAATGGAATCCGCCGAATCGACGGCCGGCGTCCCGGCAGGCACGTCGATGACGCGCACCGACCAGATGGAGCCGTCGGTCGCCGGCAAGGCGCCGCGGCGGCGCTTCGGCCGGGCGGATGCGGTCCGCACCAACACGGAGCTGTTCCTCTTCATGCACAACTTGCGCGAGCGGCAGAAACGCTTGGGCCGGCTGCTGAGCCGCGGCTTCATACTGGAGGAAGAAGACCCCGTGATGTTCGGCGGCTGCTACCTCGCCGCCACCGGCGCCGACGCCAATCGGGACCAGGCTTTCGTGGCCGGCGTCTTTCACCGTCTGGTCGCCGAGGAGAATTATGTTTCCTGGACGACGCAGGCGCGCATGGAAGAGGATTCCCATCTGCGCTGGGCGCTGTATGGGCAGCTGGGCGCCGCGGCGCTGCTGGTGGCCGTCGTGGCCGTTTGGCTGGTCATCCTCAATGTCTTGCCGAACCCCTTCGGCCGCAAGTGATGGCGCGAGGCGATTCGCCGGGCTTGTCCCGCCGGGATAAACGTGCCGGCTCGCCCAATCGTGCTTTGCTTTGATGCAATCCCACCGGCCGGCCGCTCCGTGAGCGGCGCACCAGGATTGACCTCATGCCTGAACTGTACGACCAGATCCAACAAGCCGTGCAGGCCGTCCGCGCCCGCTGGTCCGGCCAGCCGCGCATTGGAATCATCCTCGGCACCGGGCTCGGCGGCCTCGTCGAGGAGATCGACGCCGAGGCGTCGCTGGCTTACGCCGAGGTGCCGCATTTCCCGGTCCCCACGGTGGCGTCGCACGCCGGCCGATTGGTGTGCGGCCGGCTGGCCGGCCAAACCGTCATGGCGATGGAAGGGCGTTTCCACTTTTACGAGGGCTATTCCCTCAAACAGATCACGTTGCCCGTGCGCGTGATGAAGGCGCTGGGCTGTGAGGCCGTCATTGTGAGCAACGCCTGCGGCGGCATGAACCCGCAGTTCGCCCGCGGCGATCTGATGGTCATCGAGGACCATATCAACTTGATGGGCGACAACCCGCTCATCGGTCCCAACGACGACCGCCTCGGCCTGCGCTTCCCGGATATGTGTCATCCCTATGATCGTGAGTTGGTCGCTCGTGCCCGGCGAATCGCCCTGGAAGAAAAAATCGTCTGCCATCAGGGTGTTTTCGTCGCGGTGCCGGGGCCGAACCTGGAGACGCGGGCCGAGTATCGCTTCCTGCGCGGCCTCGGCGCCGACGTGGTCGGCATGTCCACAGTGCCGGAGGTGATCGTGGGCGTCCATGCGGGGCTGCGGATTCTCGGCCTTTCAATCATCACCGACATGTGCCTGCCGGATGCGCTGGAGCCGGTGAAGCTGGAGGACGTGATCGCCGTGGCCAATGCAGCGGAGAAAAAGCTGCGCGTGCTGGTGCGGCGCGTGGTGCAGGAGTTTTGACAGACATGGGCGAGCCGACAAGGTCCAATGGGCCGCGAGCCGACCTGCCGACAGCGCTGGCCGTGGGATTCACCGCCGTCCTGCCTAGTTTCATGATTTGGCTCCTGTTCATCGTTCTGGCCGCCGACGACGTTTCGCCGACTCTTCACCTGGCCGTTGATGTGGCCTGGAAAGTCACAACCGTCGCCTTCCCTTTGCTCTTCATGCTGTTGTGGGAGCGCCGCAGGCCGCGCCTGTCGTGGCCGAATCGCAACGACTTGCTCTTTGGCCTGGGTTTCGGCTTGGTCGTGACTGCAGGAATCTTCGCCTTGTATTACGGCTGGCTGCGGTCGTCGCCGCTGCTCCAATCCGCGCCGGCCGCGGCCAGGCCGGTGCTGCGCAAATTCGGGGCCGATCAGCTGCCGGGTTACCTCCTCGTGGCTTCGTTCATCGCCGTGGCGAACTCCCTCCTTGAAGAGTATTATTTCCGCTGGTTCATCTTCGGTCGGCTCCGCGCTTTTCTCTCCGCGCCGTCCGCCATAGCGGTAAGCGCCCTTATCTTCATGGCCCATCACGTCATCTTGCTCAACGTCTACCTGCCGGGCCGGTTCTGGACGTTGACGATCCCTTTATCCCTGTGCATCGGCGTCGGCGGCGCCATCTGGTCGTGGCTGTACGCTCGAATGGGTTCGCTGTACGCCCCATGGCTCAGTCACGCTCTCATCGACGCCGCCATTGCGGTCGTCGGCTGGGATGTCCTGCATATCGCCGCTTGATCGGTGCGCGGCGCCGGCCGCGCTAATCCGTTTGACATCGCAGTTGGGAACGGGTTTGATAGGTCGCTTGGACCGCCCACTCTTCCCCTGAGGAGCAATGCAGTGCCTTACCGCAAGTCGCTTCCCGTCGTCCTGGCGCTCGTCCTCTTGTTGCTGCTGGCGCCGCTGGCCCTGGCCCAGAATCCCCCGTTGGAGCCTAAAGACGTTGGCCTGCCGATCGGACTGATTCTGGGTTGCTGGTGCGCCGCCGCGTTGGTGGGAATCGCGATCAAGGTCGGCATCATGGTCTTCATCTACAAGGACGCCCAGGCCCGCGGCACAGAACCCATGCTGTGGCTCGTTCTGGCTTTCTTCTTCGATGTTATTGTGCTGATCGTGTGGCTTATTGTGCGTCCACCCCTCGGGGGCGGTCCCCGCTACTACTAGAATGAAAGGGTCGCGGCCTCGCCGCCGATTCCGACAGCCGACATGACCAAACCGGTCCAACATGTCCAGCCGCGCCGCCGCCGATTGCTGGTAATCGCCATCGTGATTTTGCTGGTCGTGCTGGATTCTTGCCGGCGTCCGGCCGACCAGTTTCTGGCGGCTGTCTACATCTTCGCTGTGCGCATTTACCAGTGGATCGGCCGGCCTCTCATCAAGACGTATTGCGTCTGCCGCTATCTGCCGACCTGCTCGGAATACTCCATTGAGGCGGTGCAAACGCACGGCATTCGCCGCGGCCTATACCTCACGGCGAAACGCATTGCGTCATGCAACGGCACGGTGCCGCTGGGGACGTGGGACCCCGTGCCGGGGCCGGAACAAGCGAAGTGACCGCCGCCGACCGTGCGCAGCACTCGAGCTAGAATGCGGATACCCCTTGCCCGCCGCGATGCTCGGCGCCTATGCTGTAGCAGAAGCATTGACAACGACGCGGGACAGGGGTCAGGGAAGACGAGGTATGCGCCGAAGAAGGCTTCCTCTCTCTATTTCTCTCTGACCCCTGGCCCCTGACCCCTGACCCCTTTGGTGAGGGCCGGCCCAATCATGTCCGCAGGCGCGACAGCCTATCTGGTGGTCCGGCGGGACGACGGCTTCGGCGACGTCTTCCCGCTTACGCCGGGGCAGACCTGCACCCTAGGCCGGGCCGCTTCCAATCGCATCGTCCTCAAAGACGATCTGTGCAGTCGGGAGCACGCAGAGATCAGCGCGGCGGAAGGGCGGTGGCGCATCCGCGATCTGAACAGCCTCAACGGCACCCGCGTCAACGGCGCCGCCCTCGAGGCGGATCAGGAGCTTGCCCCCCGAGATGAGGTTCAGCTCGGCCGGACCAGCTTTTTGTTCGTCGAGGACATGAGCCAGCTGCCCGATCTGCCGCAACCCGACGAGCGTTCGGGCGGAGTCAACATCAAGAAGCGCCTGGGGCAGACGCGCTTCTTGACGCCGGCGCCGGCGACAGTCGGCCAAGACGGCGACGCCTCGACGACCGCCACGGCCGGACCGCCGCCGCGCCACGCACTGAGCCGCGATCTGTCGCTGCTTTATCGCCTGGCGCTGGACATGGGTTCGGCCGCCGACTATGAGGCGCTGTGCAGCATCGTCCTGGATTCCCTGCTGGAGGCCACTCCAGCGGAGGTCGGCGCCATCCTCACTGTCGCCGACGGCGGCGAGGAACAGGCGAGCGAATCGCCGCGCCTTGCGCCGCAGCCGATGCATCCGAACCCGACATCGGCTGCCAAGTCGCTGCGCGGGGCGGAGCTGGAAGTGACGGCCCACCGGCACCGCGACCCCAGCATTCACGGCTACAAGCGCGTTTCGGAATACGTCAGCAACGAAGTGCTGGCCAGCCGCGAGGCGATCCTGGCGGAAGATGTGGCCCGCGACCGCCACCTGCGCAACCGCGAAAGCCTGTCGGAAATGGGGGCCACCAGTCTGATCTGCGCACCCGTTCTGCACGCCGACCGCGTCCTCGGCCTGATCCACCTCTATTGCACCGACCCGCACAAGGCGCTGGACGCGGAGGACCTGGAATTCGCCGTCGCCGTCGCCAAGCAGCTCGGCAACGCCGTCCATCAACTGCGCCTGCAGCAATCGCTGAAGGAGGAAAACCGCTCCCTGAAAGACTTGCTCGGGCAGGAAAGCGAGCTGGTCGGCGAGAGCGGCGCGATCAAGGACGTCAAGTCGCAGATGGCGCGCGTGGCCGCCACCAACGCCGCCTGCTTGGTCCGCGGCGAAAGCGGCTCTGGCAAGGAGTTGGTGGCGCGGGCCATCCACAATTTCAGTCCGCGGAAGGGCGGCCCGTTCGTCTGCCTCAATTGCGCCGCCATTACGGAGACGCTGCTGGAAAGCGAGCTGTTCGGCCACGAAAAAGGGTCGTTCACCGGCGCGACGGAAAAAAAGGTCGGCAAGTTCGAAGCAGCCAACCACGGCACGATCTTTCTGGACGAGATCGGCGAGATGGCGGTCGGCGCCCAGGCGAAGCTGCTGCGCGTCCTGGAGGGGCATCCGTTCGAGCGCGTAGGCGGCGGGACGCCGATCAAGGTGGACGTGCGCGTGGTGGCGGCGACGAACATGCCGCTGGAGCAAGCGGTGCGGGCCGGGACATTTCGGCGCGATCTGTTTTTCCGCCTGCAAGTGGTGGAAATCCGGGTGCCGCCGCTGCGGGAGCGCAAGACCGACATTCCGCTGTTGGCGGAGCATTTCCTGAAGCGCTTCGTGCGCGAGACGGGCCGGAAGATCCGGGGTTTCACGCCGGCGGCGCTGCGGAAAATGGAGGAATACCACTGGCCCGGCAATGTCCGGGAGCTGCGCAACGTGGTGGAACGGGCGGTGGCGCTGGGCACGGGGCCGACGCTGGACATCGGCGACATCTGGCTGTCATCCCTCGAGACGAACACGCCGTCGTCGTCGCACGCTATACCGGCGTACCAACCGCAGCCCCTGGAGGAGATCGAGAAACAGCACATCCTGCGGACGCTGACGCACACCGACTGGAACAAGAGCCAGGCGGCGGCGATCCTGAACATCGAACGCTCGACGCTGGACCGGAAAATAAAGGCGTATGGATTGAAGCGGTAGCGCAGACGCCGCGGCGAACCGGCGGCGTCGCTACGCGCGGCCTTGGTGGTTCACATCCAGAAACACGCCGCCGTTTTCGAACAGGCCGTCGCCGACGGCGCAGGTCCACAGGATTCGCACGACGAAATCGCAGGACGCTTCGCCGTCTGGGGCTGGAAATAGGACGTGGACTTTCTGACCGAGCAAGCGCCTCGTGCCGACGAGGCGGACGCCGGTGGTGGATAAATCACGGCTCAAGAGCGTGAATTCTTCGCCGTTTTCCGCCCGAACCGCGACGGATTGCACGAAGTCCACGCGGTCTTGGCCGCGGCGCTCGAACGGCGCGACGTCTCCCGCTGGATGACGCCGGAGCAATTCATCGACGGCGCGCCGTACGTTCTGCTGCTGGGACTGCTCCTGGCGGACGCGTTCGCTGACGGGGGCGCTGTAGTAGTAGCG
>DATKHW010000722.1:0-2733 GCA_035546275.1 Gemmataceae bacterium | reverse complement strand
CACGGCCGATCACCTGCTGCCCTATTTCGTCGGCGGCGCGCTAGCGCTGGGGATGCTGCTGCTGATTCCCATGATTCGGAGGGGAGAATCAGTCCACGCAACGCAAGCGAGCCAGGTCGCCTGAGGTTCCTCCGCAGCCTTAGGGGGCTTTCGGCGGCTCCACGCCGGCCGTCGCGGCCGCCTGCTTGGCCTCGTCGGCCGTCGTTCGCGCGGTTTCGATGACGACTTGCCGCTTCTCCCTGGCGGCGAGCGTCGCCTCCCATACTTGCCAGTGCTGCTCCCACGGGCCCCACACTCTCGAGCCGCCGGTAATGGTCATTTTCGCCGGCCCGGCGTACCACGTTGTTTTCGCCCATTTCGGATCCGCTTGACCGTTCACATCGCCGATGGGCGTCTTCAGCCATTCATCCTTGCCGTTGCGCACCGCGGCCACCGCCGAGTCGAAGACGATGAAGAACGCCATTTGGGCGTCGGTCCGGTTTTCCAGCGACCAGGTGAGCTTGCTTGGGCCGAAGTCGCAGAGCAATCCCGCGCTTTTGCCCGAAGCGCCCAGGAGGGTGGGGCTTCCCTGGACAATATCGGGCAGCTGCAGCGGGACGCGTTGGAGGAAATAAGCGCCGCGCGAGATGCTGACGCCCGACTTGAAGAACTCGACGCCGTCGATCCGCAAGCTGGGAAAGCAGCCGTCGGCGTCGAGGACCGTTTCGTACAGGTCGGTTTGGACGCGCCGGGCCCTGCCTTGCCGGATGATGAGC
The DNA here is from genome assembly GCA_035546275.1 of Gemmataceae bacterium. GTDB lineage: Bacteria > Planctomycetota > Planctomycetia > Gemmatales > Gemmataceae > UBA4732. Next base: position 1,978 of record DATKHW010000722.1, on the reverse strand, counting down.
ACGCCGCCGGGCGGCACGGTCGGCTTGTCCTGCTCTAATGCGACCGACGGCCGCAGCTGGATCGTACACGTCTGATTGCCGGCCACGTTGGCCATCCAGACCTGCGATCGCGCCTGTCCAAACGGACCCCAGAGATTCACGTCGCCGCCGTCAATTCGGTCGATGCGCAGGGCGGCGCGGCCGGCCTTCCAGGTCGTTGCGGCCCATTTTGGGTCGGGATAGGCGAAAACAGGGACCGTCAGCTGTTCACCTTTGCCGTTGACCACGTCCGTAACCGGCGCGGAGTCGAGCACGAAGAAGAAGGGAACGGCGAAATCGGCGGCGTCGGCCGCCTGCAGTTGGACGACATCCGGCAGAAATTCATACTCGACGGAGAATTTATCTCCGCTTGCTTTGACGATGTTGGCGGCCGGCTGTTCGATCTGCGGCAGCGGCACGACGCCCAGGTAGGGCGGCTTGTCGCTGTAAAAGTAGGCGCCGCGGGCCGTGGATTTGCCCGGCGTCAGCGCTTCGCCCGGCCGAAGGAACTCGACGCCGCCGACGCGAAAGCTCATCAAGCAGCCGTCGGTCCCGAGAGCGGCCTCATAGCTCGGGGCCTTAACATGCACGCCGTCGTCGCGGCGGACGATGGACACGCTCTGGACCGGTGCGACCACGGCGACGGGCGCCTGACGAAACCAACCCAGACCGACGGCGATTCCGACGCCGATCAGCACAAACAGGCCTGCGGCGACGGCGGCAGCGATCGGCCAGGGAAAGCGCCGCGGCCGTGGGACGCGGGAATCTGTGGCCGGTGGGAGTCCGTCTTGTGTGGACGGCGCGGCGGGGCTTTTCATGGTGACGGGGCCGGCGGCGATCGCGACGGTGCGGTTCTCCCTTTGCGTGTTCACCTCGATCTGGGCCGACATCGGCTGCGGGGTCGGCGTGCTGGGCGACGGAAGCCGGGGAAGGGCCGGGTCGCTTCCCGTGACGCCGGCCCGGCGAGCGCCGGACGTGATGGGCGGCAGCTCCTCGGCCGACGGCGCGGCGATCGGCGTTTGGGTGAACGGCGCCAGCGCCTGGGCCAGGTCCGCCGGCGTCTGGTAGCGCTGGCCCGGGTCCTTGGCGATCATCCTGTCGAGAATGGCGGCCAGTCCTTCCGGCGTCTCCGGCCGCAGCTCGCGGATCGGCGTCGGCCGGCGCACTTGGTGCCAGATCAGCTTCTCGGCCACGCTGCCTTCCTGATAGGGACAGCGCCCGGCCAGCAGGAAATAGAACGTGATGCCCAGGCTGTATATGTCACACCGGATATCGACGTTGTGGCTGTCCACGGCCTGTTCGGGCGCCAGATAGTCGGCGGTGCCAAGAACGGTATTGCCGTCGTACTGTTCGGTGAGGGACGCCCGCATATCCCGGAAGAAGCGGACCAGGCCAAGGTCGAGGATTTTGACGACGCCGGTTCGATCGACCAGGAGATTGGCGGGCTTGATGTCGCGATGGACGAGGCCTGCTTGGTGCGCATGTTCCAGACCGAGGGCGGCCTGATGGACGTAGTGGGCGGCGCGGATTGGTTCGAGCGGGCCGCAGCGCTTGACCAAATCCTGAAGGCTTATGCCATCCACATACTCCATGACGAGAAAATGAAACTTGCCGTCGCGGTCCACGTCGTAGGCGCCGACGATGTTGGGATGGCGCAGCTGGGCGACGGCCTGGGCCTCACGGTGGAACCGCTCGACGGCGCCGGGTTCAGCGGCCTGGCTGGCCGGCAGCACCTTGATGGCGACCGGGCGGTGCATGATGTTGTGGGTGCAAAGGTAGACCGTGCCCATGCCGCCGGCGCCGAGCGGTTCCAGAATGGTGTACTTGCCGCAGAGGATGAAATTGCGCCAGCGGCCGCGGAGCACTTGATCGGCCTGGAAGCGGGTCAGCAAGCCGTCGCGGACGAGAGCGTCGGCCATCAGGGTCGGGGTTGCCGGCGCATTGTTCCCAAGCCGCGCCA